>NZ_JBEZBW010000032.1:0-73911 GCF_040647305.1 Saccharothrix sp. NPDC042600
GCCCTTCGGGCAGGTCATACGGTGGGGAACACGAAGGCCCCTTGTGGCTGGGAGCCCGAACCAAAAGCACGCCGCTGCGCGGCGAAGAGCGCCGCGCTTCGCGCGGAGTGGTGCGCGGCGGGGGTGCGCGGCGGGGGTGCGCGGCGGGGGTGCGCGGCGGGGGTGCGTTGTCAGGCGTCTTCGAGGCCGACTTCGAAGGCTGCCTCGGTGTCCCGCTTCGAATAAGACCGGAACGAGATGTGGGTGTCCGTGTTCAGCACGCCGGGGACCTTCGAGATTCGGCCCGGCACCAGGTCGGCCAGGTCCTCGTGCTTGGCGACCTTCACCAGGGCGATCAGGTCCACGTCGCCGGCGCACGAGTACACCTCCGTGACGCCCTCGATGTCGGCGATCGCCTGTGCCGCGTCCGGGATGGTCTCGGCGGCGGCCTGGATCAACACGATCGCGGTGATCACGGCGGTCCTCCTGGTCATGTCGACGGTGGTCCACATGCTAGTGGGCCGGGTCCCGGTAGAGATCTCGGCCGGCTTCCGCGCGTTCCACCCACGCGCGCCACGTCGCCGCCGCGTGGGCCGGGGACGACCAGGGCTGGTCGCAGTAGACGAGACGGGTGCCGGGGCGGTCCAGCCAGCGGAGGATGACGCCGGTTTCCTCCGGGGGCGCGCCGAAGAGGGGGCCTTCGCCGGGGACCACCGTCTCCGCCGCTGCGACCAGGGCGTCCACGACCGGCATCGGGCGGATGCCGCGTTTGGCCACGCCGGCGGAGGCGAGCCTGCCGTGGCGGACCACGGCGAACTGCCAGCCGCCCTCGCCGTCCGGTCGTGCGGCCACCAGTTGGGGCAGCGCGGCCAGGCCGGCCAGGCGTTGACCTCGATCCAAGGCCCTGACCAGGGACGCCAGGCGGTCGCGGTGGGTGGCGGCGTCCTCGAAGCGGTGGACGTCGGAGAGCACGTCCAGGTGGGTGGCCATCACCCGCAACGGGGCGGTGTCCCGGCCCGCGACCAGCGCGCGCAGGGCGGTCACGGCCGGGGTGTACTCGTCCACCGACTGGAGGCCGGCGCACGGGGCCTTGCAGCGGCCCATCTCGAAGCGGGCGCACGGGGTGCCGGTCGGGCGGCGGGCGGAGATGCGTTGGGAGCACGAGCGCAGGGGGACCGCGTCCAGGAGGGCGTCCAGCGCCGTCTCGGCCTGGCGGCGGGAGCGGAACGGGCCGATCGCGCCCGCGCGCGGCGTGCGGACCAGGGACAGGCGGGGGAACGCCTCGTCGGTCAGGGTCAGCCACCACGAGCCGGCCTGGTTCTTGGACTTCCGGTTGTACGCCGGCTTGTACGCGGTGATCAGGCGCAGTTCGCGGACCTCCGCCTCCAGCGGGTGGGCGCACACGATCCCGTCCACCCGGACGGCCAGCGCCACCATCTCGCGCAGCCGCCGGCGGCCCTCGGAGGCGGTGAAGTACTGCCGGACCCGTCTTCGGAGGTCGGACGCGGTGCCGACGTAGAGGACCTCCTCGCTCGGCCCCCGGAACAGGTAGACGCCCGGTTCGGACGGCAGGTGCGCGGCCATGTGCCGCTTGCGCCGCTGCTCGGGCGTCACCTCGGGCAGGTAGGCGAGCAATTCCTCCAGCGAGTGCACGCCGAGGTTGCCGACGCGCTCCAGCAGGTGGTGCAGCACCTCGACGGTGGCCTGGGCGTCGGTCAGCGCCCGGTGGTTGGGGATCGTCGAGACGTTGAACAGCTGGGCCAGCGCGGACAGCCGGCAGCTCGGGGCCTCGTCGCGGGACAGCACCCGCCGGGCGAGCTTCACCGTGCACACCACGGTCGGCTTCGGCCACCGGTACCCGTGCCGCTCGCACGCGGCCTTGATGAACCCGACGTCGAAGCCGGAGTTGTGGGCGACCAGCACCGCGCCGGCGGCGAACTCCAGGAACGCGGGCAGCACGGTGGCGAGGCGCGGCGCGCCGGTGACCATGACCTGGGTGATCCCGGTCAGGGCCACGACCTGCGGCGGGATACCACGTTCGGGATCGACCAGCGTGGAGAACGTGCCGAGCACTTCGCCACCCCGCACCTTCACCGCGCCGATCTCGGTGACGGCGTCCTCGGTGTTGCTGCCCCCCGTGGTCTCCAGGTCGAACACCACGAAGGTGGTGTCGCGCAACGGGGTGCCCAACTCGTCGAACGAGAGCTGGGACGGGGCCGTGGTGGTCATCGGAACGCACCCTAGCGGTGGGGACCGACAGAAAATGACCACTCCGTGGAGTCGCAGGTGAGACGCGGTCGGTGCGGGGTCGGGCGGGGCCATACCCTGTACGGGTGCAAGACCCGATAGCGCCCGCCGACGAGCCCGTCACCGGGGAGACCGGAGAGCCGGACGCGCCCGTCGAGTCCACTGTGGACTGGGGGGTGCTGCCGGAGCCGCTGCGCGCCCGGCTGGCGGAGCTCAGCGCCGACGCGCTCGGCGACCTGGCGAAAGTCGACGTGCCGCAGCAGTTGCGGGCGGTCGCGCGGTTCGCGCCGACCAAGCGGGCCCGGTTGGGCGCGGCGGTGCTGCTCAGCGGGTTGCGGAACTCGTCCACGTTCCGCGCCGCCGTGGTGGAGTGGTTGCGGCGCAACCGGCCGGCCGCGCTGGAGACCACCGCGCCGGACCCGGTCGCGGCGGGCGCGGCGGCGATCCTGCAGAACGAGGAGGTCGCGCCGCACTACGTCGAGCTGGTCACCCGTCGCGCCACCGAGGCCCACCTGCGGAGCGAGCGCGACACCGCCGTGCAGCGCGCCGAACGGCTGGAGCAGGAGCTGGAGCGGCTCAAGGCCGAGCGCGCCGAGTCGACCGGGATCGCGGACAAGATCCGCGAGGAGGCCGACGTCGAGCTGGAACGGCTGCGCAAGCGCCTGCGCGAGCAGGGCGTGCGGCTGCGCGAGGCCAAGGACGCCGCCGAGGCGGCCAAGGCCCAGGCCGAACGGGTGCGCGCGGCGGCGGAGGACGAGGTGCGCAGGCTGGCCGCCGAACGCGACCGCGAACGCGAGCGCGCCGAGAACGAGCGGGCCAAGGCGCAGCGGGCCGAGGCCGACGCCGAGGTGGCCCGCCAGTCCGCCAAGGAGGCCCGCCAGGCCGACGAGGTCCGGCTGGCGCTGCTGGTGGACACCCTCGACGGCGCGGTCAACGGCCTGCGCCGGGAACTGGCGCTGGGCGGCGCGGGACCGCGCCCGGCGGACCTGGTGCGGGGCGCGAGCGCGGCGCAGGGCGCGGTGGGCCGGGTGGAGGACCCGGCGGCGCTGGACCGGCTGCTGGCGCTGCCCGCCGTGCACCTGATCGTGGACGGCTACAACGTCACCAAGACCGGCTACCCGGAGCTGTCGCTGTCCGACCAGCGCGACCGGCTGGTGCACCAGCTCGCCGTCCTGGCCGCGCGCACCGGGGCCGAGGTGACGCTGGTGTTCGACGGCGCGGGCGTGGTGGCCGTGCCGACCAGCGCGCCGCGCGGGGTGCGGGTGCTGTTCAGCGACCCCGGCGTGCTGGCCGACGACGTGATCCGCGCGCTGGTGACGGCCGAGCCGGAGGGCCGTCCGGTGGTCGTGGTGACCTCCGACCGGGCGGTGGCGGACTCCGTCCGGCGGCGGGGCGCGCACCCCGTGCCCTCGGCGGTGCTGCTGGCCCGGTTGGGCCGGGTGTGACACGCGTCGTGTTTTTCACACCACGGGCGGTCACACCCCGAGGTCAACGGTGGGCCGTTCGGGGAAATCGGTCAAGGGGAACGGTTTTCCGGACCCCGTGGCTGGACGTGGGGCCTCACCTTTCGTAACCTGGCCGAGATCTCGCGGCGGGCAGCCGTCCAGCCTGGGCGGCGACGCGAGTTCACCGCCGAATCGGCCTGTCGGGGTGCCGAGCCGGTCCAAGCGAGTTCGGGACTGTCGGGTAGCCGCGCGTGCGCGTGCCCGTCCGGTAGGCGGTTGAAGACCCGTTAGGAGTGACACGCGACTGTGGCGTCGCAACGACTCAAGCGCGGTGTGCGCGGGGCGATCGCGGCCACGGCGGTGGCCGCCGCTGCGGTGGGCCTCACGGCACCCGTTCCCGCCGGTGCGCAGCCGAACACGGCTTCCGACGCGCTGAAGAAGTACAACGAGCTGGCCGAGGAGGCCACCAAGCTCAACGAGGAGCTGCTGCGGGCCGAGGAGGCGCGGGAGAAGAACCAGGCCGCCCTCGACCAGGCCAACGCGCAGCTCGCGCAGGCCGCCGCGGCCGGTGACCAGGCCCGCAAGGACGAGGAGGCCTTCCGCGTCCAGGTCGACAAGCTGACCGAGGCGTCGTTCGAGGGCGCGCGGTTCAACCAGCTCTCGGCGTTGCTGGTCAGCGACTCGCAGCAGGACTTCCTCAACCGCATGTCGGCGCTGGGCGTGCTGGCGGCGGACAACAACGAGGCCCTGGACAAGCTGTCCGGCGCGGTGCAGGCGGCCGACCAGGCGCGCTCCAGCGCCGCCGACGCGCAGGCCAAGGCGCAGCACGCGACCGACGAGGCCGCGAAGATCGCCGAGGACGTCAAGAAGCGCCAGGAGGCGCTGGAGGGCCAGATCACCGAGGTCAAGGCCCAGCTCAACCGCTTGACCGCCCAGGAGAAGGGCGTGCTGCGCAACCCCGGCGACATGTCCAACATCGCCGTGCCCGCGGGCGCGGCCGGTCAGGCGCTGGCGTTCGCGCTGGAGCAGCGCGGCGACATGTACCGCTACGGCGCGACCGGCCCGGACCTGTGGGACTGCTCGGGCCTGACGTCCAAGGCGTACGCGTCGGCGGGCGTGACGATCCCGCGCACCTCCAACGGCCAGGCCGGCGCCGGCCGTCCGGTGAGCCGCGGCGAGGTCACCGCGGGCGACCTGATCATCTACAACGGCGGCAACCACGTCGCCATGGCGGTGGACAACGCCCGAGTGGTGCACGCGTCCACCGACGGCGTGCCGGTGAAGATCGTGGACCTGGAGGACCCGGGCTCGATCTACGCCATGCGCCGCATCGCGGGCTGACAGCTAGTGTTGGACAGGGCCATCCCCGTGTCGGGGGTGGCCCTGTTCGGCTTCGGGAGGGTCGTGGGGCGCGTTCGGGTGCTGTTGGCCATCGCGGTGACGATGACCTTCTTGACCGGGCTCGGGCTGGCCGTGACCCCGGCGGAGACGCCCGCGCCATCGGTTGTGGTCGCCGACCCGCGTGAGCAAGCCGTCCACGATCTGCTGGAGCGGCGGGCGCGGGCGGTGTTGGAGCGGGACGAAGCGGCGTTCACCGCCGACCTGGACCCGCGGGCCGACCCGGACTTCGTCCGCCGGCAGCGGGAGCTGTTCCGCAACCTCGCCGCCGTGCCGCTGGGGGAGTGGGAGTACCGGCTGGAGGGCGAGACGAACCTCGCCGGCATCACGCCGCCCGCCGCCGACCAGGTGTGGGCGCCGGACGTGCGGCTGGCCTACCGGCTGCGCGGCGTGGACGTCGTGCCCAGCACGCAGCCGATGGCCTACCTGTTCACCCGGCGCGGTGACCGGTGGTTCCTCCACTCCGACACCGCCCTGGAGCCGCTGGGCAAGCGCACCTGGCGCGGTCCGTGGGACTTCGGGCCGTGCCACGTGCTCACCGGCACCGGCGGGTTCGTGCTCAGCCACCCCGGCGGCGAGCCGCTGGCCGCGCGGGTGCTGGCCGAGCTGGACACCGCCGTGGACACGGTGACGCGGGTGTGGGGCCCGGCGTGGTCGCGGCAGGTGGCCGTGCTGATCCCGGCGGACGTCGAGGAGATGCGCGCCCTGGTCGGGCCGGGGTTCGCCGACGGGTCCATCGCCGGGGTGGCGGTGGCCGACCGGGTGGACGCCGAGACGCACACCGCGCAGGGCCAGCGGGTCGTGCTGAACCCGACAGGGGCGAGCGTGCTGTCCCCGCTCGCGCTGCGGGTGTTGCTGCGGCACGAGATCACGCACGTGGCCGCGCGCGGCGAGACCGTGGACGGCGCGCCCATGTGGCTGCTGGAGGGCTTCGCGGACTACGTGGGCTACCGGGGCAGCGACGTGCCGCCGCGCAAGGCCGCGCCGGCGCTGGCCGCCCTGGTGCAGCGGGAACTGCCGACCCGGCTGCCCGCCGACGCGGACTTCCGGGGGCCGGGCATGGAACTGGCCTACCAGCAGTCGTGGTCGGTGAACCTGTACCTGGCGCAGCGGTTGGGCGAACCGGGCCTGGTCGCGCTGCACCGCCGCGTGGCCGGCGCGGGCCGGGTGTCGCCGGAACGCCTGGACGCCCTGGTGCGGGAGGCCACCGGCGAGGACGTGGCGGGCCTGGTGCGGGGCTGGCAGGCGTTCCTGCGCGCGGCCTTCCCGTAACGTGGGGCGGGTGCGTCGGACCCTGCTGGTGACCAATGACTTCCCGCCCCGGCCCGGTGGCATCCAGGCCTACCTGCACGCCCTGGCCACCCGCCTGCCGGACCTGGTGGTGTACGCGCCGTCGTGGGAGTCGCCGTCCGGTTCCCACCCGGAGTTCGACGCGGCCCAGCCGTTCCCCGTGGTGCGCCACCCCGGGACGCTGATGCTGCCCACCCCGGACGTGGTGAAGCGGGCGTCGGACATCATGCGCGCGGAGCGGTGCGAGGCGGTGTGGTTCGGCGCGGCGGCCCCGTTGGCGCTGCTGACGCCGTGGCTGCGCAAGGCGGGCGCGGCGCGGGTCGTGGCGTCCACGCACGGCCACGAGGTGGGCTGGTCGATGCTGCCGGCCGCGCGGCAGTCGTTGCGCGCCATCGGTTCCTCGGTGGACGTGGTCACCTTCGTGAGCCGCTACACCAGGTCCCGCTTCGCGGCGGCGTTCGGCCCGATGGCGGCGCTGGAACACCTGCCGTCCGGTGTGGACACGTCGGTGTTCGCCCCGGACCCGGTGGCGCGGTTGGAGATCCGCGCCCGTCACGGGTTGGGCGACCGGCCGGTGGTCGTGTGCGTGTCCCGCCTGGTGCCGCGCAAGGGGCAGGACGTGCTGGTCCGGGCGTTGCCCGAGATCCGGCGGCTGGCCCCGGACGCGGCGCTGCTGCTGGTGGGCGGCGGGCCGTACCGGAAGTCGTTGGAGCGCTTGGCGCGTTCGGTCGGGGTCGAGGAGCACGTGGTGTTCACGGGGTCGGTGCCGTGGGCCGAACTGCCGGCGCACTACAACGCCGGTGACGTCTTCGCCATGCCCTGCCGGACGCGGGGGCGCGGGTTGGACGTCGAGGGGTTGGGGATCGTCTACCTGGAGGCGTCGGCTACCGGGTTGCCCGTGGTGGCTGGGCGGTCGGGCGGGGCGCCGGAGACCGTGCGCGATGGGGTTACCGGGGCTGTGGTGGATGGACGGGCGGTGGCGGCGGTGGCGGCTGAGGTCGGGCGGTTGCTGGCGGATCGGGAGTTGACCGCGAAGATGGGCGAGGCGGGGCGGGACTGGGTTACCCGGGAGTGGCGTTGGGACGACCTTGCCTCCCGGTTGGTGGGTCTGATCGACGGCTGAGGTAAGAGCGGAAGCGAAGAGCGGACGATCAAGAGCGGAGAGCGGAGAGCTAAAAGCGAAGAGCTAAAAGCGGCGCTCGCCGCGCGGCAGGCCCCCGGGGGTGGAAGGGCGTCGGTTCGTTCCCCGTACGGCCTGCCGGAGGCAACCACCCTTCAGCCTTCTTTGCAACCGGTGAAGCGTGGTTGCAAAGAAGGCTGAAGCGCGGTTGGGCTGCGCCCAGGCCGTACGGGGAACGAACCGAGGCCCTTCCTGTGGCTTGGCAGCCCGTGAGTGCTTACCGCGGCTCGGTCAGGGGTGGGTGGCCAGGGTTAGGAGGGTGGTTGCCAGTTCGGTTCGGGCGGCTGCCTCGATGAGTTTCAGGCCGTGGGTGGTGGCCAGGTCTGCCGCTCGGGTCGCCAGGGCTTTGGCTTCCACGGGTTCGCCGCGCAGGCGTCGGACGCCGGCCAGGCCGACCAGGGCGTTGGCCTCGCCGAAGCGGTAGCCGATGTGGCGGGCCTTGGTCAGGGCCTGTTGGTACTGCTCGTCCGCGGTGCGCAGGTCGTGCTTGGCCCGGTGGATCGCGCCCAGGACGACCAGGACGTTCGTGGTCGTGCGTTGGTCGCCGTCCTCGGCCAGTTCGGCGAGGGCCCGGTTGGCCAGGGCCAGCGCGGTGTCGGGGGCGCCCAGGTCCAGGTGGACCGCGGCCTGGTTCTCCAGGGCTCGGGCGGTCGCCTCGCGGAAGCCCGCCTCGGTGCTCAGGCGCAGGGCCTCGTCCAGGTGGGACAGGGCCTCGTCCAGGTTGCCGCGCAGGCGGTGCGTCAGGCCGAGCAGGGTCTCGGACGAGATCCGGCACGCCTGGTGGCCGCGTTCGGTGCTGATGGACAGGGCCTCGGTCAGCAGGTCCTCCGCCTCGGCCAGCTCGCCCGTGTCGATCGCGAGCACGCCCAGGCCGGTCAGGACCGCCGCCTCGCTCTTCGGGCAGCCCGCCTCGCGGGTCAGGGCCAGGCACGTCTCCAGGTCGTTGCGCGCGCCCGCCAGGTCGCCGGCGTCCAGTCGCACCAGACCGAGGTTGCCGCGCACGCCCGCTTCGGAGATCTGGTCGCCCGCCGCCCGGTGCAGCTCCACCGCCCGGGTGTAGTGGGCGATCGAGGTGGGGAAGTCGCCCAGGCGCCAGTGCAGGGTGCCCAGGTTCTGGTGCATCGCGGCCTGGCCCGCCCGGTCGTGGTGGGCGGAGGCCGCGTCCAGGCCGTAGCGGGCGGCGGTGAGCCACTCCGTGACGTGCTTGCCGATCCACAGGTAGCCGCGCAGGCCGTCGGCCAGGCGCCAGGAGACGTCCGCCGGGCCCTGCTCGGCGGCTGAGCGGATGGCGGCGGTCAGGTTCGCGCGTTCCGCGTCCAGCCACGTCCTCGCCTGGGCGGCGGTCTCGATGCGGGGCGGGTGGACCGGGGTGTCGTCGGCCGGCGGGAGGCGCATGAGGTCCGGGTAGAGCAGTTCGGCGCAGTGGTCGACCGCCCGCACGTAGAACCGGAGCAGGCGTTCGCGGGCCGCGCGGACCTCCTCGGCGGGGAGCGGGTGGCCGGGCAGGGCGTCGTGGCGGCGGTACCGGCCGCCGTGGGCCTGGACCAGGCGGGCGGCGGCGAGCTGGTTGAGCAGGGTGGCGGCGGCGTCCACCGGGAGGGCGGCGGCGTTCGCGACGGCCTCGGCGGTGGTGTCCGGGCCGGGGACGACGGCCAGCAGGCCGAACAGCCGGCGCGCGGCGGCGGGCAGGGCGTCCAGGGCGGCCTCGACCGGGTCGCGGTCGCCCAGGCGGGCCAGGAACCGGGGCGCGGGTCCGGCCGCCGCCGCCACGCGCAGGGTCAGCGGGAGGCCGCCGCAGCGCTCGGCCAGCTCGCGCGCGGCCGGGCCCGTGTCGCCGAGCAGTTCCAGGGACTCCTCCGGGGACAGGACGTCCAGGGCGACCCGGCGGGCGCCGTCCACGGCGATCAGGCCGCGCAGGTCGTCGCGGCTGGTCACCAGCACCGGGCAGTCGGCCGTGCCGGGCAGCAGCGGGCGGACCCGGTCGGGGGCGGCGGCGTCGTCGAGGACCAGCAGCATCCGGCGGCCGGCCAGGAGCGTGCGGAACAGGGTGCCTTGCTCGTCGGGGTCCACCGGGATCTGCTCGGGCGGCACGCCCAGGGCGCGCAGGAACCGGGTCAGCACGTCCGCCGTCGCCGGTCCCCGGCCGGACCCGCGCAGGTCCGCGTACAGCCGCCCGTCCGGGAACCGGTCGCGCAGCCGGTGCGCCACGTGCACCGCCAGCGCGGTCTTGCCGACGCCCGCCGGGCCGGTCACCGCCACCACGGGCACCGCCGTGCCGGTCGGGGCGATCAGGTCGGTGACGCGGGCGACGGCGTCGGCGCGGCCGGCGAAGTCCGGCACGTCCGGCGGCAGCTGGTCGGGCACGTCCGGGTCGGGCGGCGCGCTCGGGGCGGCCAGCGCCGGGTCGCCGACCAGGATCGCCCGGTGCAGCGCGCGCAGCTCGGGACCGGGGTTGGGGGCCTGCCGGAACGCCTCCAGCGCCTCGGCCTGCCGGCTGCACCGGTAGAGCGCGGTCATCAGCTGCGCCCGGAACCGGTCGCGGTGCGGGTGGTCGGCGGTCAGCGCGCGCAGGGCCGGCACCAGGCGCTCGTGGTGGCCCAGCGCCAGTTCGACGTCGTTGCGACCTTCGTGGACGGTCAGCAGCCGCTCGGCGAGCCGGGTCGCCTCGTCGCGGCGCAGCGCCTCGGACGGCACGTCGACCAGCGCCGGCCCGCGCCACAGGGCGAGCGCGTCGGCGTAGAGGTCGGCGGCGCGGGCGGCCTCACCGGCCAGCGCCGCGCGGCGCGCGAGATCGGCCGCGGTGGTGAACCGGTGCACGTCAACCCGCTCCGGTGGCACCACCAGGCGGTAGCCGTCGGCGGTCGTGCGGATGAGCGAAGCGTCCCCCAGCAGTTGCCGCAGGCGCATGACGTAGGTCTGGAGGGTGCCCCGCGTCCGGGCCGGCGGGTCGTCGCCCCACAGGAACCCGACCAGCTCAGCGACGCCCACGACCCGACCCGCACGCAGCGACAACGCCGCGAGCAACGCCCGGTGCTTGCCGGCGCGCACCGGCACGGGTCGGTCGCCCATGCGCACGTCGAGGGGGCCGAGCAGCCCGAACCACGGACCCGACCCGACAGCCATCCCGTCCGTTCCCCGCCCTCCGCGCGTGGCCGCTGACGGCACGAGTCATCGCCGCGTCAGCGATACGACAGCGCGCTCCGGCAGTCTTGAGCACGTCCCGGTTGGGGGACCGGGACAACAGAACTTCTCGAATCCGCGCCAGCGGATAACGAACACTGGGGGTCGAGTGGCCCGCACCGGGCTCGGTGCGGGCCACTCGTCTGTTCCCGGGCCACTGTAGCGCCGATCACACCGCCACGGTCTCAATTGGCACGACTTCCGACCGCGGTCCCGCCCACCTCGTGCGGTCGACGGGACCGGTCGGCCGGTCAGGCCGAGTAGATGGCCTCGATGTCCTGCTTGTACGTGCTGGCGACGACCGCGCGGCGCAGCTTGAGGCTCGGGGTCATCTCGCCGCCGGCCTCGGTGAAGTCCACCGGCAGGATGCGGAACTTCTTGATCGCCTCCGCCTTGGACACCGCCTGGTTGGCCTCGTCCACAGCGGCCTGGATCGTCCCGCGCAGCGTGTCGTCGTCGATCAGGTCCGCGACCGTGGCCGACGCCGGCTTGCCGTTCTGCTCCTTCCACGCCGGGAAGAACTCCGGGTCGATGGTGATCAGCGCGCCGATGAACGGCTGCGCGTCGCCGACGACCATGCACTGGCTGATCAGCGGGTGCGCCCGGAGGCGGTCCTCCAGCACGGCGGGGGAGACGTTCTTGCCGCCGGCGGTGACGATGATCTCCTTCTTCCGGCCGGTGATCTTCAGGTAGCCCTCGTCGTCCAGCTCGCCCAGGTCGCCGGTGTGGAACCAGCCGTCCTCCAGGGCCTCCGCGGTCGCGGTCTCGTTGTTCCAGTAGGACCGGAACACGATCTCGCCCTTGATCAGGATCTCGCCGTCCTCGCCGATGCGCACCGACGTGCCCGCGACCGGCCGGCCGACGGTGCCCACCCGGAACGCCGACTCGGTGTTCACGCACGCCGCCGCGCTGGTCTCGGTCAGGCCGTAGCCCTCCAGCACCGGCACGCCGACGCCGCGGAAGAAGTGCGCCAGCCGCTCGCCCAGCGGTGCGCCGCCGGACACCGCGGCGATGCACCGGCCGCCCAGCGCCGCCTGGAGCTTGGAGTAGACGAGCTTGGCGAACAGCGCGTGCTTGACCTTCAGGCCCAGGCCCGCGCCGCCGTTGGACTGCGCCTGGCTGTAGGCGACGGCGGTCGCCTCGGCGGCGTCGAAGATCTTGCCCTTGCCGGCGGCGTGCGCCTTCTGCTTCGCGCCGTTGTAGACCTTCTCGAACACGCGCGGCACGGCCACCACGAAGGTCGGCCGGAACGACTGGAGGTCCTCGACCAGGTTCTTCACGTCCGCGGTGTGGCCCAGCGTCACGCGCGTGTAGACGCCGCACAGGGCGATCGCGCGGGCCAGGATGTGCGCCAGCGGCAGGAACACCAGCAGGGAGCTGCCGGCCTGCATGAGCTGCGGGAACGCGGCGATGTCGGCGCGCACCTCGGACAGCAGGTTGCGGTGGGTCAGCTCGCAGCCCTTGGGCTTGCCGGTGGTGCCGGAGGTGTAGACGATCGTCGCCGTGTCGTCCGCGCCGACCTCCTTGCGCCGCGCGCGGGCGTCGTCGTCGGTCACCGACGCGCCCAGGGCGGTCAGCTCGTCGATCGCGCCCGCCGAGTCCGCGTTGGGACCGTCGAGGGTCCACACGTTGCGCACCTCGGGCAGGCCCGCGACGACGGAGTCGACGGTCGCGCGGTGCGCCGGGGTCTCCACGACCACGGCCTTGGCCGCGGAGTCGGACAGGATCCACTCGACCTGCTCGGCCGAGGAGGTCTCGTAGATCGGCACGGTCACGCCGCCCGCCTGCCAGATGGCGAAGTCGAGCAGGGTCCACTCGTAGCGGGTCTTCGACATCAGACCCACCCGCTCGCCGGGCTGCAGGCCCGCCGCGATCAGGCCCTTCGCGACCGCCAGCACCTGGGCGGCGAAGTCGCGGGCGGTCACGTCCACCCAGGTCCCGTCGACGCGGCGGCGGAAACTGACGGCGTTGCCGAAGCGCTCCGCGTTGGCCCACACCATGTCGGTGAGGTTCTCCTCGGCGGCCACGGTCGCTGTGGCCGGGACGCTGAACTCGCGCACGTCAACCTCCGGACGGTTGTTTGTTACCGGTGAGGCAACTTAGCGTGTGATTCCGGCGATAAACAGGCCGGCGGACTGTTCCGTGACCGTGTCGTGGCACTCTTCCCACCCGTGCCGAGCGTTGACGTGGTGGACGAGACGTTCCTCGCAGTGCCTCCCGAGGTGGTCGCGGGGGCCTTCGCCGACCCCTCCGACTGGGCGCGGTACTGGCCCGACCTCATTCTGGACGTCTACCTCGATCGGGGCATCCAGGGACTGCGCTGGACGGTGGCGGGGGCGTTGGTCGGAACGATGGAGGTGTGGTTGGAGCCGGTGCTCGACGGGACGCTCCTGCACTACTTCCTGCGGGCCGACCTCCGCGGCGAGGCGACGCCCAAGCGGGTCCGGCAGGAGGTGCGCCGCCGCCAGTTGGCCGCCAAGGAGGTCTCGCTGGGCCTCAAGCTGGCCCTGGAAGGCGGCCGGCCGCCCGGGGTGGCGCCGGCGCTGCCGTAAATTCGGTGGTTGTGCGGGTACATGTCGTCTCGGACGTCCACGGCAACGCCGAGGCCCTCGCCCGGGCGGGCGACGGCGCGGACGCGCTGGTGGTCCTGGGGGACCTGGTCGACTTCGTCGACTACTACGACCACGGCAAGGGCATCCTCGGCCGGGTGTTCGGGCCGGAGAAGGTCGAGGTGTTCGCGCGGCTGCGGCGCGGCCGGATGGGCATGGAGACCGTCCACTACATGCGGTCGCTGTGGGACAGCCTGGACGACGCCGAGTCCGTCGTGCGCGAGGCCGTGCTGGAGCAGTACGCCGAGCTGTTCGCGGCGATGAGCGCCCCGACCTACGCCACGCCGGGCAACGTCGACAGCCCCGACCTGTGGCCGTCGTTCGCGCGCGAGGGCGTGCACGTGCTCGACGGCGAGTCGGTGGACATCGGCGGGCTGCGGTTCGGGTTCGCCGGCGGGGCGATCAGGTCGCCGGGGCACGTGCGGCGGCCGGGCGCGCCGTGGTACCCGTACCTGCGCACGGACGACGAGTTCGGGGCGGCGCTGGCCGGGCTGGGCGAGGTGGACGTCCTGTGCACGCACGTGCCGCCGGCGGTGGCCGAGCTGACCTACGACGTGGTGGCGCGGCGGCCCGAGTTGGGGTCGGTGTCGCTGCTGGAGATGATCGGGAAGACCGGGCCGCGGTGGTCGGTGTTCGGGCACGTCCACCAGCCGATGGCGAAGCGGGTCCGGGTGGGGTGGACGGAGTGCGTGAACGTTGGTCACTTCCAGCGAAGCGGCACGCCCCACGTGTTGCGATGGTGACGAGGACCGTGAGGCCGCCGTCGGCTTGTCGCGTGGCCTTTCCCGCCGATCAGCTTTTCCGATCGGCGGGAAAGGCCACGCGATGAGCCGACCCCCGGGCGGCCGAGCCGCCGCGACGGAGTCGCGGCAGTTCAACACTGTTAGCCTGCCCGACATGGCCGACGAGTCCACCCAGTCCATCGTGATCGACGCTGATCCCGCGAAGATCGTCGCGGTGATCGCCGACTTCGCCGCCTACCCCGAGTGGGCCAACGGCGTGAAGCGCACCGAGGTGCTGGAGACCGGGGCGGACGGGTACGCGGCGCAGGTCAAGTTCAACATCGACCAGGGGCCGATCAAGGACGAGTACGTGCTGGCCTACGACCGGTGGTCCGAGCAGCGGGTCTCGTGGCACCTGGTCAAGGGGCAGATGCAGAAGTCCCAGGAGGGCAGCTACGCCTTCACGCCGCGCGGCGGCTCGACCGAGGTCACCTACACGCTGTCGGTGCAGCTGGTCGTGCCGATGATCGGCCTGTTCCGCCGCAAGGCGGAGAAGATGATCATGGACACCGCGTTGAAGGAGCTCAAGCGCCGGGTGGAAAACGCTGGATGAGCGCGCGCCTGCTGCTGTTCACCGGTAAGGGCGGGGTCGGCAAGACGACCCTGGCCGCCGCTACCGCCGCCGCGCTGGCCGCCGGCGGGCGCAAGGCGCTGGTCGTGTCCACCGACCCGGCCCACTCGCTGGGCGACGCGTTCGGCGTGCCGCTGGGCGGCGCGG
The DNA here is from genome assembly GCF_040647305.1 of Saccharothrix sp. NPDC042600. NCBI lineage: Bacteria > Bacillati > Actinomycetota > Actinomycetes > Pseudonocardiales > Pseudonocardiaceae > Saccharothrix > Saccharothrix sp. NPDC042600. Next base: position 14,829 of record NZ_JBEZBW010000032.1, read on the forward strand.
TGGCCGAGGTGGACGGCGGGCTGCACGCCGCCCAGATCGACCCCCGCGCGCTGGTCGACGACGCGTGGCGCGAGCTGCGCGGCCACCTGCGCACGGTGCTCGCGGGCGCGGGCGTGGACGAGCTGGCCGCCGAGGAGCTGACCGTCCTGCCGGGCGTGGAGGAGCTGCTGGCGCTGGCCGAGGTGCGGCGGCTGGTCGGGACCGGGCCGTGGGACGTCGTGGTCGTGGACTGCGGGCCGACCGCCGAGACGCTGCGGCTGCTGGCGCTGCCCGAGGCGCTCGGGTCCTACCTGGAACGGCTGTTCCCGACGCACCGGCGCGTGGTGCGCGGGCTGCTGGCGGGCCTGGCGGGCAGCACGTCGGTCGAGCGCTGGGACGCCACCGCGGACGCGCTCGGGCGGCTCGCGGAGAGCCTGGAGCAGCTGCGCGTGCTGCTGACCTCGCCCGCCACGAGCGTGCGGCTGGTGCTCACGCCCGAGCGGGTGGTCGCGGCCGAGACGCGGCGGACGGTGACCGCGCTGGCGTTGCAGGGCATCCGGGTGGACGGCGTGGTGGCCAACCGGCTCGTGCCGCACCCCGGCGCGGCGCGCGGCGCGGCGGCGACGTGGCTGCGGACCCGGCGGGCCGAGCAGGACGCGGTGCTGGCGTCGCTGGCCGACCTCGGCGCCGTGCGGACGGTCGAGCACCGGGCGGGCGAGCCGGTCGGGCTGCCGGCGCTGCTGGAGATCGCCGCCGCCCTCTACGGCGACGGCGACCCGCTGGAGGGCGCGGCGGCGGAGGGGCCGCTGGTGGACGTCGTGCGGGTGGACGACGAGTACGAGCTGCGGCTGGCCGTGGCGGTGGGGGATTCGGACCTGGATCTGGTGCGCGTGGGCGACGACCTCGCGGTGACCGTGGACGGGCGGCGCAAACTGGTCGCGCTGCCGTCGTTGCTGCGGCGGTGCGTGGTGGTCGGCGCGGAACTGGACGACACCGGGTTGGCGGTGCGGTTCCGCCCCGACCCCGACCTCTGGATGCGGTGATGGACCCCAAGCTCGCCGAAGAACTGCGCCTGCTGCTCGACGCCGCCGCCGAGCGCGCCCAACCGTGGCTGCACCGGCTGTCCGGGGAGGCCGGTGAGCACGACCCGGGCACGTGCGGGTGGTGCCCGCTGTGCAACGCGGTGGCGTTGGCGCGCGGGGAGCGGTCGGAGCTGGCGGCCAAGGCCGCCGAGCACGTGGCCGGGTTGATCGCGGTGCTGCGGGCGGCGTTGGCCGAGCCCGAGCCCGCGCCGCCGGAGCGCCCCGCCGAGGACGGGCCGCGGGTGCAGCGCATCCCCGTGGTGCGGAAGTCCTCGCCTTGCTGACCGTCGGTGTCGACGTCGGCGGGACCAGCGTGCGGGCCGGGGTGGTCGACGCCGACGGGGCCGTGCTGGACACCGCGCGGGCCGCCACGCCGTCGGGCGAGGAGGCGTTGGAGGAGGCGATCGGGGCCGCGGTCGCCGAGGTCGCGTCCCGGCACAAGGTGTCCGCGGTCGGGCTGGCGGTGGCCGGGTTCGTCGCGCCGGACCGGCGGACCGTGCGGTTCGCGCCGCACCTGGCGTGGCGCCAGGCCCCGGTGGCGGACCGGATCGCCCAGCGGGTCGGGCTGCCGGTGGTGCTGGAGCACGACGCCAACGCGGCGGCGCTGGCCGAGCACCGGTTCGGCGCGGCGCGCGGCGCCCGGATCGCGGCGCTGGTCGCGATCGGGACCGGCATCGGCGGCGCGTTGCTGATCGACGGCGAGGTGTTCCGCGGCGCGCACGGCGTCGCGCCGGAGCTGGGGCACCTGCGGCTGGTGCCGGACGGGCGGCCCTGCCCGTGCGGCAAGAACGGGTGCTGGGAGCGGTACTGCTCCGGGACGGCGCTGACCACGACCGCGGTGGAGCTGCTGGCGCGGCACCCCGGGGTCTCGACCCTGATGGCGCGCGAGGCGCTGGGCGACTCGCGGGCGGTGACCGGTCGGCGGGTGGCGGCGGCGGCCCGCGACGGCGACCCGCTCGCGAAGCGCGCGATGGCCGACCTGGCGCGGTGGCTGGGCGAGGGCCTGGCGCTGGTGGCCGACGTCTACGACCCCGAGGTGGTCGTGATCGGCGGCGGGGTGTCGGAGTCCGCGCCGCTGTTCCTGGACGACGCGCGCGAGCGGTACGCGGCGGTGGTGACCGGCGCGGGGCACCGGCCACTTTCCCGAATCCGGACGGCGCAACTGGGCGATGACGCCGGCATCGTCGGGGTGGCGACGTTGGCCCGGGAGTTGGCACCTGCCCGTTCGACGCGCAACGGCAGGCGCTGACGCGGTTCGGCGCGCCGGGTCCGGGGAACGCTCTACAGGACCGCCCCGTCGTCCCACCCGGAGTCCTGCGGAGGGCCGTTGCGGATGCGGAGCACCAGCCAACCGGCGCCCGAACACAGCACGATCAGGGCCAGCGGGGTGCCGATGCCGGCCGTCAGGCCGAACAGGCCCGGTGCGACCAGGAGGACCACGCCGAGCAGCATGAGGAGGAGGGCGGCGATCGTGCCGGCACGCAGAGCGGGCAGCGGAGGCGGTTCCGGCGGCACGAAGTGGTCGTCCGGGTCGTCGTCCTCGTCGTCGTCGGCCGTGGCCACGGCCGGCTGCCCCTCCGGCCGCGTGGGCTTGACGGGTTCGGCTTCGGCGTCGTCGACGTCGAACGCGTCGTCGTCGGGCTCGGACCACGTCCGGCCCACGCCTTCGCGTTCGAGCCCGGCCACGATCTCGGCGAACGCGGCGTCCACGTCCTCCGGGCCGTCCGTCGAGTCCCGTCGGGAGTTCATCGGCGTGTTCCAACCCCTCCAGGCGCGTCCTCTGCCAGGGTTCATCGTCCCACGAGCCCGTTGTGTTGCGGATTACGGCGACCGGTGGGACTTGCGACCGTACCGCCTGAACGCGGGTCTTCGTTGTGCCTGGTGCGGTCGCATCCGTACGCTGGCCGCCGGGGAAGAGAAGCACGTCGAGGAGGCGCTCCCAGCGGTGCTCTACTGGTTGATGAAACACATCTTTCTCGGGCCACTGTTGAACCTGTTCTTCCGACCGAAGATCATCGAGGGCGCCGAGAACATCCCGAAGGAGGGCGGGGCGATCCTCGCCTCCAACCACCTGGCGGTCTCCGACTCGTTCTTCCTCCCGCTGAAGCTCTCCCGGCGGGTCACGTTCCCCGCCAAGATCGAGTACTTCACCGGCAAGGGCCTCAAGGGCGCCTTCCAGCGCTGGTTCTTCTCCGGCGTCGGCCAGGTGCCGATCGACCGGTCCAGCGCGTCGGCCGCGCAGGCGGCGCTGGACACCGGCGTGCGCATCGTCCGCGAGGGCAAGCTGCTGGGCATCTACCCCGAGGGCACCCGCTCGCCCGACGGCCGCCTCTACAAGGGCAAGGTCGGCGTCGCGTGGATCGCGCTGGAGTCGGGCGCCCCGGTCATCCCGGTCGCGATGTTCGGCACCGACAAGGCCAACCCGATCGGCTCCAGGATGTGGAAGCCGTACCCGATCCGGATCAAGATCGGCAAGCCGCTGGACTTCTCCCGCTACGCCGGGCTGTCCGGGGACCGGTTCGTGCTGCGCTCGATCACCGACGAGATCATGTACGCCCTGATGGAGCTGTCCGGCCAGGAGTACGTGGACGTCTACGCCGCCAAGGCCAAGGAGCAACCGGCGTCCGACGCGGACCGGCTGCCCGAGACGAAGGCGGGCTGATCGAGCCGGGCTCGGGGTCGCCGGCGGGCACCCCTAAGGTTGGCGGGTGCGGTTCTTCTACGACTGTGAGTTCATCGAAGACGGGGTGACCATCGACCTCGTCTCCATCGGCGTCGTCGACGAGGAAGGCCGCGAGTTCTACGCAGTCTCGACCGAGTTCGACCCGGACAAGGCCGGCCCGTGGGTGCGGGCCAACGTGCTCAACCAGTTGCCGCCGCCCGCGGACAAGGCGTGGCGCAGCCGCGAGCGCATCCGGCGCGACCTGCTGGAGTTCCTCGGCGGACCGAAGGCCAACCGGGACGACATCGAGCTGTGGGCGTGGTTCGCCGCCTACGACCACGTCGCCCTGGCCCAGCTGTGGGGTCCGATGCCGGCGCTGCCGCGCTGCCTGCCCCGGTTCACCCGGGACCTGCGGCAGCGCTGGGAGGACGTCGGCAAGCCCCGCCTGCCGCAGGCGCCCGCCGACGCCCACGACGCCCTCGCCGACGCCCGCCACAACCTCGCCCGCTGGAAGGTGATCGAGGCCGAGCGACTGCGCCGCGGGTTCGCCGTCCGCTAGGTGGACCCTGCCTTGCTGCACCGATCCAGGTCGTGTCAGTCTTGGGTGACCCACGCCACGAAGAGATTGGTAAGCAAATGCGCATCGGTGTGCTCACCGGCGGTGGTGACTGTCCCGGGCTGAACGCGGTCATCCGCGCGGTCGTCCGCAAGGGCATCGAGGTCCACGGCTGGGAGATCGTGGGGTTCCGCAACGGCTGGCAGGGTCCCGTCGAGGGCCTGACCAAGCCGATCGGGCTCGCTGACGTCGAGGACATCCTGACCCGGGGCGGCACCATCCTGGGTTCGTCGCGCACCAACCCGTACAAGATCGAGGGTGGTGTCGACCAGATCCGCAAGGTGCTCGCCGACCAGGGCGTCGACGCGCTGATCGCGATCGGCGGCGAGGACACCCTGGGCGTGGCCAAGCGGCTGACCGACGACGGCATCGGCGTCGTGGGCGTGCCGAAGACCATCGACAACGACCTCGGCGCGACCGACTACACCTTCGGCTTCGACACGGCGGTGCACATCGCCACCGAGGCCATCGACCGCCTCCGCACGACCGCCGAGTCCCACCACCGGGCCCTGGTCGTGGAGGTCATGGGCCGGCACGCGGGCTGGATCGCGCTGCACTCGGGCCTCGCGGGCGGCGCGAACGTGATCCTGGTGCCGGAGCGGGAGTTCAGCGTCGAGAAGGTCGTCGAGTGGGTGGAGCGGCGGTTCGAGCGCCAGTACGCCCCGATCATCGTCGTCGCCGAGGGCGCGGTGCCCGAGGGCGGCGCCGAGGTGCTGCACTCCGGTGAGAAGGACGCGTTCGGCCACGTCCGGCTGGGCGGCGTCGGCACCTGGCTGGCGGAGGAGATCGCCGAGCGGACCGGCAAGGAGTCACGCGCGGTCATCCTGGGCCACACCCAGCGCGGCGGCATCCCGACCGCCTACGACCGGGTCCTGGCCACCCGCTTCGGCCTGCACGCGGTGGACGCGGTGGCCGAGGGCGACTTCGGCGTCATGGTCGCGCTCAAGGGCACGGACATCGTGCGGGTGAAGCTGTCCGAGGCGACGGCGGAGCTGAAGACGGTGCCGCTGGAGCGGTACGCGGAGGCCGAGGTCTTCTTCGGCTGAGCTGTTCTTCCGAAGGGGTTCCCGGACGGACCGCCGATCCGTCCGGGAACCCCTTCGCGTCGGGTCTGAACGCTCCGGGGGACGGGTCAGAACGCTCCGAGGGACAGGTAGGCCGCGAACGTGCCGAGCCAGTGCTCGGCGTAGTACCCGTGGCCGAAGACGTACCGCAGGCCCGCCTCGCGGTGCTCCTCGGCCGACGTCAGCGCCGCCTCCCGGTACCGGTGCCCGGCCGGCAGCGCCTCGCCGATGGCCCGCCAGCACCACGCCCGGGACAGGGCGAGCCCGACCAGGTGCGAGCCGTACGGGTCACCCGGGTTGTCCACGGGGACCGGTTCGCGCAGCACCTTCCAGCGCGCCTCCTCCAGGTCCGGCAGGAACGCCTCGAACCACGTCGGGAAGTCGGGCAGGACCCGGCGCACCAGGTCCGCCTCGGTCAGCGCCGGGGACAGGAAGTCCGCCGCGTCCGGTTCGAAGCCGCCGTAGCCGCGGTCCTCGCGGTGCCAGCGCAGCGCGGCCTCCTCGCAGGCCCGGGCCAGTTCGGTGTCGCCGACCGCGCGGGCGGCGTCCAGCACGAGACCGGTCGCGAAGGCGGTGTTGGCGTGCGTGCCGGCGCGGATGGGCAGCCGCGCGTGGGACACCCATTCGAGGAACCGGTCGCGGATGACCCGCGACAGCGGCTCCAGGCTCCACGGCGCCGCACCCCACGTCCGCAGCTCGGCGTCGAGCACCAGCAGCCACGCCCACCCGTAGGGCCGCTCCCAGTACCCGCCCATCGGCCCGGCGAAGAAGTCCGCCTCGGTCCGGCAGCCCTCGGGCGTGATCAGGGTGTCCAGCGCGTGTCGGGCCTGGTCGGCGCCGGTGAGCGAGGGGCGCAGGCGCAGCAGGCGCACCACCAACCACGTCTGGTGCACGCACGAGTGCCAGTCGAACGACCCCGCGAACACCGGGTGCAGGACCCGCTGCGGGACCAGGCCCGCGTCCGAATCGATCACGTGCGTCCAGTGGACGGGGTGGTCGCGCAGGACGTTCTCGGTCGCGGTCGACAGGAGGCGCTCCGCCGTGTCGTCGTCCACCAGGTGGTCATCCGCAGGGGTGACGGGCATGACGCTCATCATGCCGAGGCCAACCCGCCCCCGTCTCTCAGTGTGGACGGCCTACCCTTAACACGTGAACTGGACTGTGGACGTGCCCGTGGACACGCTTCCCGAGCTGCCGCCGCTTCCGCCCGAGCTTCGCAAGCGACTGGACGACGCCCTGGGCCGCCCCGCGGCGCAGCAGCCCGAGTGGCCGGACGCCGAGCAGGTGCGCCGGGTGCGCGCGGTGCTGGAAAGCGTGCCGCCGATCACCGTGCCCGCCGAGATCGACCGGCTGCGGGACAACCTGGCCGAGGTCGCGCGCGGCGAGGCGTTCCTGCTCCAGGGTGGCGACTGCGCGGAGACGTTCGCGGACAACACCGAGCCGCACATCCGCGCCAACGTCCGCACCCTGCTCCAGATGGCCGTCGTGCTGACCTACGGCGCGAGCCTGCCGGTGGTGAAGATCGGCCGCATCGCGGGCCAGTACGCCAAGCCGCGCTCGTCCAACATCGACGCGCTGGGCCTGCCGTCCTACCGCGGCGACATCGTGAACTCGCTGGTCACCACGCCCGAGGCGCGCATCCCGGACCCGTCGCGGATGATCCGCGCGTACGCCAACGCGGGCGCGGCGATGAACCTGCTCCGCGCGATGACCAGCGCCGGCATGGCCGACCTGCACCGGCTGCACGAGTGGAACAAGGACTTCGTGCGCACCTCGCCCGCCGGCGAGCGGTACGAGGCGCTGGCCGCCGAGATCGACCGGGGCCTGCGGTTCATGTCGGCGTGCGGCGTGGACGACTCGTCGCTGCACACCACGGAGATCTTCGCCTCCCACGAGGCGCTCCTGCTCGACTACGAGCGGGCGTTGCTGCGCATGGACACCACCGGTGAGCAGCCGAAGCTGTACGACCTGTCGTCGCACTTCCTGTGGATCGGCGAGCGCACCCGCCAGCTCGACGGCGCGCACATCGCGTTCGCGGAGCTGCTGGCCAACCCGATCGGCCTGAAGATCGGCCCGACGACCACGCCGGAGATGGCGGTCGAGTACGTCGAGCGCCTGGACCCGTACAACCAGCCGGGCCGGTTGACGCTGATCAGCCGCATGGGCAACGGCAAGGTGCGCGACGTCCTGCCGGCGATCGTGGAGAAGGTCACGGCGTCGGGCCACCAGGTCATCTGGCAGTGCGACCCGATGCACGGCAACACCCACGAGTCCTCCACCGGCTACAAGACCCGGCACTTCGACCGGATCGTGGACGAGGTGCAGGGCTTCTTCGAGGTGCACCGGCGGCTGGGCACGCACCCGGGCGGCATCCACATCGAGCTGACCGGCGAGGACGTGACCGAGTGCCTGGGCGGCGCGCAGGAGATCTCGGACATCGACCTGGCCGGCCGCTACGAGACCGCCTGCGACCCGCGGTTGAACACGCAGCAGTCGCTGGAACTGGCGTTCCTGGTGGCGGAGATGCTGCGCAGCTGACGCGCTGAAGCTCGACCGAGACGCCCCGGCCGGTCCTCGGAGGATCCGCCGGGGCGTTCCGCGTTCAGACCACCCGAGCCAACCGCCTGCCGAGCGCTGCCGCGCCGAGCGCCGCCGCCGCCGAGCCGAGCGCCGCCGAGCCGAGCGCCGCCGCCGAGCCGAGCGCCGAGCCGAGCGAGCGCCGCCGAGTTGAGCGCCGCCGAGTTGAGCCGGCCGCTCGCCGCGCCGGGCTTGCGCCGCCGAGCCGAGTGCCGCCGCCGAGTCGAGCGAGCGCCGGGCAGCCATGTGCCGCCCGGCGCTCGACGTGCCTCAGACGGCGATCAGGACGATCTTCGTGCCCCTCGGCACGCGTTCGCCGCCCCGGATCGACTGGTTCACCACGGTGGCCCGGTCGCGGTTGTTGAACTGGACCTCCACGTCCAGGCCGGCCTTCTGCAGCTCTTCCTTCGCTTCCTTGACCTTCTTGCCCTCGACGTTGGGCACCAGCACGCCCCGGTCGGCCGCGATGATCACGGTCACCCGCTTGTCCCCGGTCAGGGTCGTCCCGGCCGCCGGGTTGGTGCGCACCACCCGCCCGCCGTCCACCTCGCCGGACGGCTCCTGCGGCCCCTCCACCGGCTCGAAGCCCGCCGCCGACAGCTCGGCGAACGCCTCGTCCTTCGTCTTGCCCTTCACGTCCGGCACGGGTTTGGGCTCGACGCCCTTGCTCAGCACGATCGTCACCGTCGTGCCGATCTCCACCGGCGTGCCGGGCGCGGGCTTGAGCGTCACCACCTTGCCCTTGGGCACGCGGTCGCTGAAGGCGTCGTCGGCCGGGTTCAGCTGGGACTTCAGGCCCGCGGACGCGATCTCCTTCTCCGCCACCGCCGTCTCCGACCCGGCCGTCACCTGCGGCACGACGGGCTTGCCGCGCGACACCACGACCTTCACCAGGTCGCCCCGGGTCAGTTCGGTCCCGGCCGGCGGCTCGGTGCGCAGGACCTGGCCGTTGGGCACGTCGTTGCTGTTCTCCGTGCTGACGGCGGTCTTCAGGGCCGCGTCCTCGATGATCGAGGTGGCGACCTCCTGCTCCTTGCCGACCACGTCCGGCACCGCGGCGACCTTGCCGATGGACAGCCACCACGTCGTCAGGCCGATGACGATCGCGGCCACGACCACGATGCTCAGCCACGTGATCAGCTGCTTCTTGCCGCGCGCCCGCATCTCCTCCTGGATCTGCTCGGGCGTCTTCTTGCGCGGCGGGCGCTTGGGGCGCGGCTTGGGGCCGCCAGGGCCACCAGGAGCACCGACACGGCCGGGAACGGGCGGACTGCCGCCGGGCGGGGTGCCGGTGGCGGGGTCGGCCGGCAGGCCGCGGGGCATCGCCATGGTGCCCTGGGGGCCGGCCGTCTCCGGCCGGCGCACGGGGACCGTCGGTTCGGCGAACGCGACGGCGGTCGTGGCGCCCACACCCACGGGCTGCACGCGGACCGTGGCCGGTTCCGCGGCCGGGTTGAGCGGGGCGATGGCCGTGGCCTCCGCCGACGAGCCCGGCGAGCCCGGCGAGCCCGGCGCACCGGACGCACCCGGGAACGCGGGCGGGGCCGCGGCCACGGTCGGCACGTCCACCGCCGCGATGCCCAGCATGGCCCGCGCCGTCTCGACCTCCGACAGGAACGACTCCGCGTCGGCCGGCCGCAGGAACGGCTCCTTGCGCGTCGCCCGGCGGACCAGTTCCGCGACCTCGGCGGGCACCCCGGGCACCGGCGGGACCTCGTCGTTGACGTGGCGGTAGGCCACCGAGATGGCGTTCTCGCCCACGAACGGCGGCGCGCCGGTCAACATCTCGTACAGCAGCACGCCGGCCGCGTAGACGTCGCTGCGGGCGTCCGCCGAGCCGTTGGCCACCTGTTCGGGTGACAGGTAGGCGACGGTGCCGAGGATGGTCGTGTTGTCGCTGGTGATGCCGGGCGTGGACACGGCCCGGACCAGGCCGAAGTCCGCCACCTTCACCGCGCCGCCGCGCCCGATGAGGACGTTCTCCGGCTTCACGTCCCGGTGCACCAGGTCGGCCCGGTGGGCCGCCGCCAGGGGCGAGAGGACGCGCTCCAGCACCGTGAGGGCCAGCGGGACGTCCAGCTTGCCGCGCTGGTTGAGCAGGTCGCGCAGCGTGCCGCCCTCGACCAGCTCCATCACGAGGTACACGCGGTCCTCGTCCACGCCCTGGTCGTGCACCGCCACCACACCGGGGTGGTGCAGCCCGGCCGCCGCCCTCGCCTCGCGCTCGAACCGCGCCACGAACTGCGGGTCGGAGGAGAACTGGGGGTCCATGACCTTGATCGCCACCGGCCGTTCCAGGCGCGTGTCGACACCCCGGTACACGGTGGACATGCCTCCGCGTGCCACCAGGGCGCCCACTCGGTAGCGCTGCTCTAGCAGCCCGCCGATCACGTTCGTCGCCGACCTTTCCACAGCCGTGGATCGTACGGTGGGGTGGAACCGACCGATGCCGTGCGCTGCGAGCATCCCGACCCGCGTGTGGGATCCGTGTCAAAGTCGCACGAAACAGGGGGTGTCCGGGAGGCGACCCGCGGGTGTACCGCGACCACCCGGTTGGCGCAGGGCGTTGCTCCTCGCGTTGTGGCATGGTGGCGCCTGTGAGTGCGATTCCTGCCGCTGCGGATGTGCTGGCTCCCGACCTGGAGGTGCTCGACCTCCCGCAGGTCGCCGAGCGTCTCGGCTTGCCGATCAACCGTGTCCACCAGTTGCTGCGCGACGGCCAGTTGCTCGCCGAGCGCCGCAACGGTGTCCTCGTCGTCCCCGCCGCATTCCTCGCCGCCGGAGGCGTGGTGAAGGGGCTGCCCGGCACCATCACGGTGCTGCGCGACTCCGGTTACTCGACCGATGAGATCCTGCGTTGGCTGTTCACCGAAGACGACACCCTGCCGGGCACGCCCATCGAGGCGTTGCGCGGCGACCGCGGCCGCGAGGTCAAGCGCCGCGCCCAGGCCATGGGTTTCTGACACTCAACGGTTCTCGTCCGGGCGGTTCCACGCGAGCCGCCCGGACACGGCTCGCGCGGCCAGGGCGGTGACCAGGCCCGGCAGCGCCACCGCGGCCCGTCTCGCGCGGGGCACGACGACCCGCTTGTCCAGCACGTCGTAGCCGGCCGCCGCGATCTCCTCCAGGATGTCCCGGTAGAGCACCAGCGCCGTTCGGACGCACGGCCGCGCGGGCGGTTGGAGCAGGTCGATCCCGCCCTCGGCCTCCCGGTAGGTGGCCAGCGTCACGGCCATGACGTGCCGCACGGCCCGGCGGACGCGCTGGTCGGGGCGTCCCGTGCGGCGCGACCAGGCGAGCAGGTCCCGGTCCACGTCGTGGGCGCTCAGCACGTCCATCGGCAGGTAGATCCGGCCGCGGTCGAGGTCCTCGCCGATGTCGCGCAGGAAGTTGGTGAGCTGGAACGCCCGGCCCAGGGCGGCGGCGGCCGGCTCGGCGTGGGCGCGCGGGGCGACGGTCCCGAAGACCGGCAGCAGTTGCAGGCCGATGACCGCCGCCGAACCGTGGACGTACTTGTCCAGCTCGGCGAACGACGCGTACTCGGTGACGTGCAGGTCCATCCGCATGGACGCCAGGAAGTCGGTGAACAGCACCGGGTCGATGCGGTGGCGGCGGGCGGTGTCGGCCAGCGCGGTGAGCACCGGGTGGCCGGTGCGGCGGCCCGCCAGCTCGTCGGTGAGCAGGCGTTCGAGGGCGTCCAGGTCGGCGGCGGGGTCGGTCGCGGCGCCGCTGTCCACGATCTCGTCGGCCAGCCGCGCGAAGCCGTACAGGGCGTGCACGGCGGGCCGCTGCGCCGGCGGCAGCAACCGGGTGGCCAGGTAGAACGTGCGGCCGTGGCGGGCGTTCAGGGCTCGACAGCGGGCGTAGGCGGCCTGCAGGTCGCTCACGTGTACCTGCTGGACAGCTTCAGCGGGTCGGGCTTGACCAGGGTCACGCACGCCAGCGCGGACACCGCCACGGTCAGCACGAGGTAGCCCCACGAGTACAGGGCCGTGTCGCCGTTGGGGAAGGTCACCAGGAGCAGGAAGACCGAGAAGAACGTCACCTTCTGGAGGTTCCTCGTGGTCCACGCCAGGCCCGCGCCCAGCACCAGCGCCCAGCTGAAGTACCAGGGCAGCGTGGCGGGGGAGAGCAGGGCCACGGCGAGCATCGTGATCGCCGCGCGGCGCACCGCCTCGGGACCGCCGTCCTCGGCCACCCGCCACTGCCGCCACGCGATGTAGGCGAGCAGGAGCGACCCGAGGCCGCGCGCGATGGTCATGAACCAGCCCGGCTCGACCCGCACGAACGCGCTGACCACCGTGTGCGCGAAGTCACCGACCGCGCTGGGCAGCGACAGCCAGTTGACGATGGTGGACGACGAGCTCAGCGCCGGGATCCAGCCCAGGTCCAGCCCGGACACCAGCGTGGTGCCGGCGAAGACCACCGTGAACGTCACCAGGCCGCCCGCGATGGCCTTGCCCAGCCGGGCGGCGCGGGTGCCGTCCAGCCGCCGCGCCCACACCAGCACCAGGAACGGCAGCGCGACCACGGCGGTGGCCTTGACCGCGAACGCCAGGGTCACCACGGCGATGCCCAGCACGTGCTTGCGGTCCAGGACGAACAGGCAGCCCGCCGCGAGCAGGCCGACCATCAGCAGGTCGTTGTGCGCGCCGCCGATGAGGTGGACCAGCATCAACGGGTTCGCGGCGGCCAGCCACAGCGCGACGGCAGGCCGCCCGCCCAGGTGCCGCGCGAGACCCGGCAGCGCCCACACGAGCATCCCGAGGCCGATGGCGAGCACCAGGCGCATCAGGACGACGCCGCCGATGACGGACGCGTTGGTGACGCCCACGACGCCCATGGCGAGCATCAGGAACAACGGGCCGTAGGGGGCGGGCGTGTTCTGCCACACCCAGCTCACGTTGTCCGACAGCGGGCTCTGCAGGACCGCCGGGCCGACCTTGTAGGGGTCGAGGCCGTTGAGGGCGATCTGGCCCTGGGCGAGGTAGCTGTAGATGTCCTTGCTGAACAGCGGCGGCGCGAAGAGCAGGGGAAGCGTCCAGGCGACCACGGCGGTGAGCACGGCCTGGCTGCCCACGTGCCGGTTGCGGACCATGCGGCCCAGCCGGACCCACGCCCAGATGACCATGCCGAGGCCGAGGTAGAGGACGGCGGTGGCCAGGTCGTGCCCGTGCCCGTAGCGGATCCAGCTCAGCGAGGTGTCGGTGAGCAGGGGGTCGCGCTTGAGGATGGCGCCCGCGCCCGTGCCGCCCAGCGCGACCAGCATGACGCCGGCGACGCCGAGCAGGATGGTCCGGATGGGTATGCCACCGGGATCCGGCGCCTGGGTAGCACCGGACCGCACCGGCTCGACAGGTGCGGCGCTCGATCTGGGGAGGGACGGGGTCGCGGCCATCGCGGCAACATCGTTGCACAACGCGAGAGCGCGTCGGCACGCAATGGCGGACACGCGTGACACGGACGTAACAGCCTGGGGGATCTTCGCATGGCTGGGTCACACGAGCGAGTGACCACTTGGAGTAAGTGGGGTTCCCCGGGGCGGTCGCGGAGTAGCAATTCAACGCATGGTCAACTCGGTGATTGGTGTCCGTGGCCGCACGGGCGCTTCACGCGCGCAACGCCCGGTACCCCTCGGCCACCTCGTCGAACGCCGTTATCAGCACCCGGTAGTCGTCCGCCTCCGGCCGCCGCCCGGACGTCCACGTGGCCACGTACCCCGTCCACGCGGTCCAGAGCCGTCGTAGGAGCCGCTCCGATGCCCCTCCCAACTCGTCCACGCGCTCTTCGGACAGCTTCGCCTTGTTGAGCTGGAACCAGACGTTGAAGCGCTGGTTCTCCGCGAGGAACACGCCGGTGCGCTCATTGATCGAGTTGGACGTGTACCGGCTGGTGATGATGGCGATCACCATGTTGGTCGTGGGGGTCAGGTCCCGGCCGGGCACCTGTTGCGGCGGCCACCACGGTTCCAAGGTCAACCTCCGATCGGGCTTCCCAACGTACCCCGCCGGGGTGACAATTCAACGCATGGCCAATTCGGTGGCCGTCAGCGTCGACGGCTTGCGGGTGGTGCGGGGCGGGCGGGAAGTCGTCCGCGGGGTGGCCTTCGAGGTGCCGGCCGGCACGGTCACCGGGCTTCTGGGGCCGAGCGGGTGCGGCAAGACGACCGTCCTGCGGGCTGTGGTCGGCGTGCAGGACGTGGCCGGTGGTTCGGTGACCGTCCTCGGGCACCCGGCGGGCAGCGCCGCGCTGAGGGACCGGATCGGCTACTCCACGCAGAGCCCGTCGGTCTACGCGGACCAGACCGTGCGCGAGAACCTGCGCTACTTCGCGTCCATCCTCAAAGCGCCCGCCACCGACGTGGACCGCGTGGTCGACGAAGTGGGCCTCAAGGGGCAGGCCGACCAACTCGTCGCCACACTCTCGGGTGGTGAGCGCGGTCGGGCGAGTCTCGCCGTCGCGTTGCTGGGCCGGCCCGAGCTGGTCGTGCTGGACGAGCCGACCGTGGGCCTGGACCCGGTGCTGCGCGAGGAGCTGTGGACCCTCTTCCACGACCTGGCCGACCGCGGCGCCGCCCTGCTGGTGTCCAGCCACGTCATGGACGAGGCCGCCCGCTGCGACCGGCTGCTGCTCATGCGCGACGGCGACCTGCTGGCCGACGACACCCCGCGAGCGTTGCGCGAGCGGACCGGCACGCCGGACCTGGAGCAGGCGTTCCTGGCGCTGGTGCGGGGGACGGCATGAACACCCTGGCCACCACCCGCCGCATCCTGACCCAGTTGCGGCACGACCACCGGACCGTCGCGCTGATGGTCTTCATGCCCTCGGTGCTGCTCGTGCTGCTGCGGTACGTGTTCGACTCGGAGCAGGCGTTCAGCCGGGCCGCGCCGGCGCTGCTGGGCGTCTTCCCGTTCGCGATCATGTTCATCGTCACGTCGATCACCACGCTGCGCGAACGCCTCACCGCCACGCTCGAACGGCTGATGACCCTGCCGATCGGCAAGCTGGACCTGCTGCTCGGCTACGCCCTGGCGTTCGGGCTGGTGGCGGTCGTGCAGGTGGCGGTGGCGGCGACGGTCTCGTTGACCTGGCTGGGCCTGGAGATCGAGGGCTCGGTGGCGTTGCTGGTGCTCATCGCGGTGCTGGACGCGTTGTTGGGCATGGCGCTGGGGCTGTTCGCGAGCGCGTTCGCCCGGACGGAGTTCCAGGCGGTGCAGTTCATGCCCGCGATCGTGATGCCGCAGGTGCTGCTCTGCGGGCTGTTCGTGCCGCGCGACGAGATGGCGACCGCGCTGAACTGGATCTCCGACGCCCTGCCGCTGTCCTACGCCGTCGACGCGCTGACCCAGGTCACCCGGTCCTCGGAGGTGGACGGGACGCTGGTGCGCAACCTCCTGGTCATCGCGGGCTGTGCGCTCGCGGCCTTGCTGCTCGGCGCCGCGACCCTGCGCCGACGGACCCCGTGATCCGCTGGGCGGCGAGCTTCCCGGAGATCAGCACCGGCGGCACGCCCACGCCCGGCGTCGTGCCGCACCCGGCCAGGACGGCGTTGTCCAGCACGAGGTTGCGCGGCCGGAACGGGCCGGTCTGGGCGAACGTGTGCGCGGCGGAGAACGGCGTGCCGGCGGCCAGGCCCATCGCGGCCCAGTCGCGCGGGGTGACCAGCCGCTCCACCTTGATGGCGTCGCCGAACCCGGTCAGGCCGCGCTGCTCCAGGGTCAGCACGAGTTCGTCGCGGTAGGCGGGGCCGACGCGCTCCCAGTCGATCGGGCCCAGCCGCAGGTTCGGCGCGGGCGCCAGGACGAACATCCCTCCACCCGGCGGCGCGGTGACCAGCAACGACGGGTCGGTCATCAGGCTGCCCCGGCGGGTCAGCTCGTCGAAGGTCCGGTCCCAGGCCCGGCCGAACAGCAGCGTGTGGTGCGCCAGCTCGGGCCACGTGCGGTCCACGCCCGCGTGCAGCACGACCGCCGAGGGCGCCCACGTGATCGGCACCGGCCGGCGCGGGCGGTGGCCGAGGAGGCGGTAGGACATCGGCAGGTCCGGCGTGAGGACGACGGCGTCGCACGGGATGCGCTCGCCCTGTGCCGTGCGGACGGCGGTGACGCGACGGCCGATGCGTTCCAGCCACGCCACTTTGGTGCGGTAGCGCAGGTCCGCGCCGGCGTCCTGGGCGGCGGCGGCCAACGCGTCCGGCAGGGCGCGCATGCCGCCGCGCGGGTAGTAGACGCCCGCGATGGTGTCCATGTACGCGATGACGCCGTACGCGCCGAGCGCCTTGCGCGGCGGCACGCCCGCGTAAAGCGCCTGGAACGAGAAGATGCGCTGGAGCCGTTCGTCGGTCAGGAACCGCGCGACCTGCGGGCCGAGGCGGGCGAACCCGCGCAGTGCGGCGAGCCTCGCCAGGCGCGGGGTGAGCAGGTCCAGCGGGGAGTCGAAGTTCGCGCCGATGAACGCGTCGCGCTCCACCCGGTACAGCTCGGTCAGCCACGCCCGCAGCGCCCGGTAGCCCCGCGCCTGCGCGGGCCCGGCGAACCGCCGCACCTCGGCCTCCATCGCCTCGGCGTCGGCGTGCACGTCCAGCACCGAGCCGTCGGCGAAGCGCGCCCGGTAGGCGGGGTCCACGGGGAGCAGGTCGAGCCGGTCGGCCAGGGACTCGCCGACCGCGGCCAGCGCCTCCTCGACCAGCTCGGGCATGGTCAGCACGGTCGGGCCGGTGTCGAAGCGGAAGCCGTCGAGGTCCAGCCGCCCGGCCCGGCCGCCGGGCACCGCGTCCCGCTCGACCACGGTGACCCGCCGGCCCGCGCCGAGCAGGTGCAGGGCGGCCGAGAGGCCGGCCAGGCCCGCGCCCACCACGACGACGTGGTCGGTGCGGCCGGTGACCGTCCTCATGTCACGAGGTCCGCTTCGTCGCGCTGACGGCGAGCTGGGCGAGCCGCTCGCGGGCGGCCGGTTCGACGATCGGCGCGCGGTCCAGGGCGGTCAGGGCGGACCCGGTGAGCTCGGCGATCCGCTCCTCCACGGCGTCCACCGCGCCGACCTCGACCAGCTTGGCGCGCACGACGTCCACGGTGGCCACGTCCAGGTCGGGCTTGCCCAGGGCGTCGTGCAGCACGTCCGCGCCGAACTCCATGCCCAGCGCCACCAGCAGCGTCCGCTTGCCCTCGCGCAGGTCGTCCCCGGCGGGCTTGCCGGTCACCGCCGGGTCGCCGAACACGCCCAGCAGGTCGTCGCGCAGCTGGAACGCCACGCCGATGTCGGTGCCGAAGCTGCGCAGGCCGTCCACCAATTCGGGGCTGCCGCCGCCGATCGCCGCGCCCATGTGCAGCGGCCGTTCGACGGTGTAGGCGGCGGTCTTGAGCCGGTCGATGCGCAGCGCGGCGTCCGGCGAGGCGTCGCCGCGCGCCTGGGTGAGCACGTCGAGGTACTGCCCGGCGAGCATCTCGGTGCGCATGTCCCGCCACGGGATGCTCAACCGCTGGAGCGCGTCGGTGGGCAGGCCGGCGGCGAAGAGCATGTCGTCCGCCCACGCCAGCGCGATGTCGCCGATCAACACCGAAGCGGCGAGCCCGAAGCGTTCGGGCGCGCCGAGCCAGCCCCGCTCGCGGTGCCGGCGGGCGAACCGGACGTGCACGGTCGGCATGCCGCGCCGGGTCTCGGAGGCGTCCATCAGGTCGTCGTGGATCAGGGCGCAGGCCTGGATCAACTCCAGCGAGCTGACCGCCGTGAGCACGGCCTCGGCCGCGGGGGAGTCCGGGTCGCCGCCCGCCGCCCGCCAGCCCCACCACGCGAAGGTGGGCCGAACCCGCTTGCCGCCGCCGAGCACGAAGTCCGCCAGCGCGTCGACCACGCCCCCGAAGTTCTCCTCGGTGCGCGCGCCCTGGGCCTTGCGGTCGGCCAGATAGCCTGCGAGGGCTGCGTCGACGTGCTTGGGCAGTTCCAGGTCCAACGGGTGGGGCGGCACCCGTCTATCGTCACCTCTCGCGCCGGAGCGGCTCCCACCGGGGGGCTCGTTCCACTCAGTGAAAGGGTTCTCCCACTGATCGGACCTACCTCTAGGCTTGGGGGCATGACGTCGGTCGTCGAACGCATCACCACGGGCCGCCCCGTGTTCTCCGTGGAGTTCTTCCCGCCCCGGGACAACGATGACGAGCGCGTGCTGTGGAAGGCGATCCGCGAGCTGGAGGCGCTGGACCCGGCGTTCGTGTCCATCACCTACGGCGCGGGCGGCTCCACCCGCGACCGGACGATCCGCACGACCGGCCGGGTGGTCCAGGAGACGACCCTGGTGACCATGGCGCACCTCACCGCCGTGGACCACTCCGTGGCCGAGCTGCGCAACGTCATCGGCTGGTACGCGGCCGTGGGCGTGCGCAACATCCTGGCCGTGCGGGGCGACCCCAAGGGCGACCCCAACGGCGAGTGGGTCCGCCACCCCGAGGGCCTGACCTACGCCGAGGAGCTGGTCCGGCTGTGCCGTGAGCTGGGCGACTTCTGCGTGGGCGTCTCGGCGTTCCCGTACGGGCACCCCAGGTCGGCGGACCTCGACACCGACACCAAGTACCTGGTGCGGAAGCTGCGGGCGGGCGCGGACTTCGCGATCGCGCAGCTGTTCCTGGAGGCCGACGACTTCCTGCGGCTGCGCGACCGGCTCGCGGCGGTGGGCTGCGACACGCCGCTGATCCCGGGCCTGATGCCGCTGACCACGCCGCGCACGCTGGCGAAGTCGGTGGAGCTGTCCGGCGCGCCCCTGCCGGCGTCGGTGGCGGCCCGCCTGGAGCACCTGGCCGACGACCCGGTGGCGTTCCGCAAGGCCGGCGTGGACCTGGTGACGGAGATGGGTGAGCGGCTGCTCGCGGAAGGCGTGCCGGCGCTGCACTTCTACACGTTCAACCGCTCGAAGGCGACGCGCGAGGTGGTCGGGCGACTGGGCCTGGTGCCGGCGCGCGCCTGAGGCGTTCCCGGCACGGTCGTGAAGGGTCGGGCGGGCTGCGGGCAAGTAGAGGCGTGACGAGACCGACCGCGCAAGCGCCCGACCCGCACCCGCCACCCCTCCCCACCCCGACCGGCCCGGACCCGACCGCCCCGGACCCGGCCGGCCCCGACCCGGCGTCGGCGTTCGGCCTGCTCTTCGACGAGCACGCCGGGTCGCTGCACGCCTACCTGGCCCGCCGGGTCGGCGCCCAGGCCGCCGACGACCTGGTCTCGGAGACCTTCCTGGTCGCGTTGCAGCGGCGGCACACCTACGACCCGGCCCGCGCCGGCGCACGCCCGTGGCTGTTCGGCATCGCGAGCAACCTGCTGCGGCGGCACGTGCGGCAGGAGGTCCGGGGCTGGCGGGCGCGGGCGCGGCTGGTCGGGGCGGACCGGGAGCAGGAGTCGCCCGAGACGCGCACGGCCGAGCGCCTGACCGCGCGGCAACGGGTCCGCCGGCTGGCCGGCGCGCTGGCCGCGCTGGAGCCGGGCGACCGGGACGTGCTGCTGCTCACGTCGTGGGGCGGGCTCGGCGCGAGCGAGGTGGCCCAGGCGCTGGGCATCCCGGTGGGCACCGTCCACTCCCGGCTGCACCGGGTCCGCCGGTGGTTGCGGTCACACGATCCGGTCGCGAGCGAGGGGATGGAGGACGGTGATGCGTGAGGTGTGGACCGACGACGAACTCGACCGGGCGCTCGACGCGCTGTACCGGGAGGTCGAGACCGACCAGCGCGGGCTCGCGGGGGTGCGGGAGACCGTGGTGACGGCCGCACGCGCGCTCGACCGGCCACGACCGGCGCTGGTCGAGCCGGGGGCGGGCACGGGTGCGCGCTCGGCGGGTGCGGGTCGGCGGCCAGTGCGGCGGTGGTTGGCCGCGGCGGCCGTGGTCCTCACGCTGACCGCCGGGGTCGTGGTGGCGCAGGTCTCCGCCAACACCGCCACCGCCCAGGCGCGAGCGGCGCTGACCAGCGCCGCCGACCTCGCCGCCCGCGCCCAGGACCCGGTGGTCGCACCCGGCCGGTACCGCTACGTCGTCACCCACGCGTGGTGGCTGCGCACGATCGGCTCGGAGAACCGGAGCTTCTCCTTCCTCAACGAGAACCTCGTCGAGACCTGGATCCCCGCCGACCCGTCCGGCGAGTGGCTCCAGCGCCGCCGCGAGACCGGCAACCGCGAGTGGGTCGTGGGCACCGAGGCCGAAGCCCGCGCCGCCGGCGTCGTGGTCGAGGAGTCGCCGTGGCCGGAGCGGCGCGCCAAGGGCGGCGAGTTCACCGGGAACCTCCCCGAGCGCGGCGGCTGGCAGTTCCCGAAACCGGAGTTCCTGGCCGGTCTGCCCACCGACCCCGAGCGGCTCTACCGTCGGCTGAGCGAGGACAGCGGCGGCGGCAAGCAGGTCCTGGTCTACGCGGCGGACGCCCTGCGCACCGGCCTGGTGCCGGCCGCGACCCGGGCGAACCTGCTGCGCGCGCTGGCCCACCTGCCGGGCCTGGACGTCACCGACGACGCCGCCGACCTCGACGGCCGCACGGGGGTGGCACTGGGCGTCACGGAGGACGGGGAGCGCCAGGAGATCGTCCTCGACCCGGCCACCGGCCAGGTGATCGGCGAGCGCAAGGTCTCCGACTCGGTGTTCGCCGGCGTCCCCAAGGGCACCGTGACCGCCTACTCGGCCATCACCACGACGGTGGTCGACCACATCGGCTCGACCGGCTGACGGCTCACGCCACCTGGCTGCGGCGGTGCGCCACGATCGCCAGCACGACCACGATCAGGGCCGCACCGCCGGTCAGGCCGGCCAGCAGCATCGTCCACCCGAAGTAGGACGGCGAGTTCTCGCCCGCGTACCGCACGGTCGCCTGGAGCATGGAGGCCTGCCCCGGCTTGGGCGACCAGGCGATCGTGGACGACTCCTCCTCCCGGCCGTTGGTCTCCACGACGTCACCGGGGAAGCTGATCTTGACCTGGATGTCCGCGCGCTCCGGCGGCACCTGGGTCAGGTCCACCGACCCGTTCATGGTCACCAGGTCGCCCGACCGGCGGAAGTTCAGCTGGTACCGGCTGGACGACGCGCTGGTGGCCGCCGCCAGGGCGCGCACCTCGTCGAAGGTCAGGCCGCTGAAGAACAGCTGGGTGCCGGTGTAGTTGTCGGCCGCGTACGGCTTGGTGGTGACCCGGCTGGCCAGCTCGTTCGGGACCCGCAGCTGGGGGCCCGGGTCGTTGTCGCGGGTGGGCGGGGTCGCGGCGACGATCTCGCCGGAGACGCGGTCGTCCTGCGACAGCGCCATCGCGGCGTGCAGCCGGACGCACCCCGTCAGCGAGAACACCGCGAGGAGCAACACCGGCACGAGCAGCGCTGTGGCCCTGGACACCCGGCCATCCTGCCGGCCGGGTCAAAAGTTGACCGCCCGAGACCGGTCGTTCGGACGGCTAATTACCTGTCGGGGTGACGCGACGCGCAGGTAACGTGCGGCTCATGGCAACCTCTCCGGCCGGCGTGCACGGCATCAGCAACCAGTTCGTGGTCGACTACGCCGCGGCGGACCCGCTGACGGCGACGTTCATCGGGACTCCCGGCCACGACCACGAGCTGACCGACTACTCGCCGGACGGGCACGCGGCCCGCAAGGAACTCGCGCGGCGCGCGCTCGCGGACATCACCGCCGCCGAGCCCGCCGACAAGTCGGAGGCCGACGCCAAGGCCGTGTTCCTGGAGCGCGTCGGCCTGGACGTGGAGATCCACGAGGCCGGCCTGTGGGAGGGCGAGCTCAACGTCATCGCGGGTCCCGTGCAGAGCCTGCGCGAGGTCTTCGACCTGATGCCGACCGAGAACGCCGACCAGTGGGCCACCGTCGCCAAGCGGCTCGCGGCCATGCCCGAGGCGATCGCGAACCTGCGCGCGGGCCTCGCCGGCGCCGCCGACCGCGGCCAGGTCTCGGCGCTGCGCCAGGTCACCCGGGTCGCCGAGCAGTGCGACACGTACTCGGGCCGCGCCAACGGCAGGTCCTACTTCGCGAACCTCATCGCGAACGCCGAGGTGGACGCGTCCCTGCGCACCGACCTGGAGGCGGGCGCGAAGGCCGCCGCCGAGGCCTACGCCGACTTCGCCGAGTTCCTGCGCTCCGACCTCGCCCCGAAGGCCCCGAAGAAGGACGCCGTCGGCGAGGACACCTACCGCCTGTGGTCGCGCTACTTCACCGGCGCCCGCCTGGACCTCGCCGAGGCCTACCAGTGGGGCTGGGAGGAGTTCACCCGCATCGAGACCGAGATGAAGCAGGTGGCCAACCGGATCAAGGCCGGCGCCACGCTGGCCGAGGCCGCCGCCGCGCTGGACGCCAACCCGCGCTACCTCGTGCACGGCCAGGACGGCCTGCAGCAGTGGATGCAGCAGCTGTCGGACAAGGCGCTGCTCGACGTCCGCGACGTGCACTTCGAGCTGCCCGACGAGCTGATGAAGCTGGAGTGCCGCATCGCGCCGCCCGGCGGCGGCGTGGGCGCGTACTACACCGGCCCGACCCCGGACTTCTCCCGTCCCGGCCGCATGTGGTGGTCGGTGCCCGCGGACAAGACCGAGTTCTCCACGTGGCGCGAGGTCACGACCGTCTACCACGAGGGCGTCCCGGGCCACCACCTCCAGGTCGCCACCGCCGTCTACCAGGCGGAGAAGCTGAACAGCTTCCAGCGCCTCCTGTGCTGGGTGTCCGGCCACGGCGAGGGCTGGGCCCTCTACGCGGAGCGCCTGATGCGCGAGCTGGGCTACCTGGAGGACGACGGCGACCTGCTCGGCATGCTGGACGCGCACCTGTTCCGCGCCGCCCGCGTGATCATCGACATCGGCATGCACCTGGAGCTGGAGATCCCGAAGGGCACCGGCTTCCACGAGGGCGAGCGGTGGACTCCGGAGCTGGGCCTGGAGTTCATGCTCACCCGCACCATCACCGACCCGCACCACGTGCGCGACGAGATCGACCGCTACCTGGGCTGGCCGGGCCAGGCCCCGTCGTACAAGATCGGCGAGCGGCTGTGGCTGGCGGCCCGCGACGAGGCCCGCGGCCGGCACGGCGACGCGTTCGACCTCAAGAAGTTCCACAAGGACGCCCTGGAGATGGGCGCGATGGGGCTGGACACGCTGCGGGAGCGCCTGGCCGAGCTGTGAACCGTTGATGAAAGGTGCCCCGGTGACCGCCTTTACGGCGGTGTCACCGGGGCGCCTGTTGCATATGCTGGGGCACCGACTTTCCAGGGGGACGCCATGTCGAGACGAGTCGCGCGGTCCGCTGCCGGGTTCGCCGCGGTGGGCGCGTTGCTGTTCGGCGCGGCGCCCGCGCTGGCGCAGGACGAGGTCGTGGACCCGGCGCAGTGGCGGGTCCGGCAGGAGATCGTGGACTACGCGTTCAGCCAGATCGGGGCGCGCGAGGACGGTCCCAACGGCTACCCGCTGAAGTACCAGGCGATCGACCCGGCGATCCGGCGTCCCGTCGAGTGGTGCGGCATCTTCGTCAACTGGGTGTGGACCAAGGCCGGCGTGAAGGACAAGCCGGCGATGGCGCCCGCGCCCGGCGCGCCCGGCGTGGACCAGGGCCACTGGGCGACGTACTGGCAGAAGTGGGGCCGGCAGAACGGCAAGTGGCGGCCGTTGTCCTCCGGCGAGGCCGAGATGGGCGACGTGATCGTCTACGGCGAGTACCCGTCGATGTTCGCGCACGTCGGCGTCGTGGTCGAGGTCGCCTACGACCGGACCGGGCGGCACGCCACGCACATCCGGACCGTCGAGGGCAACGTCAGCGACCGCGTCGTCTACACCAAGTGGCGCAAGATCAGCGACCTGGCCAACGGCGCGGGGCTGAAGGTCAGCGGGTTCGTCTCGCCGTTCTAGTCGAGCGGCACGTCCTTAGTCGAGGGGCAGCGTCCGGCCCAGCACCGCGAACGGGCGCGGGTCGCCGGTGAACTGGTAGTGCCGCAGCACGTCCACGAACCCCAGCCGCCGGTACAGCCGCCACGCCTTGCTCGGGCCCTCGGGCGTGGACAGCAGCACGCGCGAGGTCGTCACGCCGCCCAGCAGGCTGCGCAGCAGGCCCTCGCCGATGCCCCGGCTCTGCGCGCGCGGCAGCACGTGCAGCTCGGTCAGCTCGAAGTAGTCGTGCATCCACTCCTCGACCGCGCGCGGCCCGGCCACGGCGGTCAGGCCGTGCCGCACCTGCTCGTGCCACCACTGGCCGACCGCGCCGCGGTAGCCGTAGCCGATGCCGATCAGCTCGTCCTGCTCGCCCAGCGCCACCACGCACCGCCAGCCGTCGCGCAGCATGTGCGCGAGCCACATCGGGGCGCGCTGCTCGGCGGTGCCCGGCGGGTAGTTCATCGCGCTGACGTAGAGCGCCAGGGCCTCGCCCAGCCGGGAGTTCAGCTCGCGCGCGGAGACCTCGACCAGGCGCTGGGAGGGCGCGGCGGTCATCGGGCCACCCGCGCCGGTGTGCCGCCGGTCAGCTCGACCAGGCCCGCGTAGGTGGTGGGGAAGACGGCGTGCGGGTGCCCGGCGGCGGCCCACACGACGTCGTACCGCTCCAGGTCCACGTCCACGAAGGTCCGGATCGGGGCGGGGTGGCCCAGCGGGGAGACGCCGCCGATCACCTGACCGGTGTGCTCGCGCACGAAGTCCGGCTTGGCCCGCTCGATCTTCTCGGCGCCGGCGAGCCCGGCCAGCAGGTCGGTGTCCGCGCGGTGCGCGCCCGAGGTCAGGACCAGCAGCGGGCTCGGGACGCCGTCCCGGACCGCGGCGAACACCAGGCTGTTCGCGATGGCCCCGACCGGCACCCCCACGGCCTCGGCCGCCGCGGCGGCGGTGCGGACGGCGTCGGCGAGGACGACGATGCCGTCGGCGGCCTCGTGGTGGCCCGCCTCGGCCAGGGCCGCCGCCACCTTTCGGATACCGGGGTGGTCAAGTGCGCTCACCTGTTCATGAGACCACGTGTGGGCGGGTTGAGGAGTAGCGGGTTTCCGGGTTACGCTGACCCCGCTCGAACATGTGTTCGAGCTATGCCTTGGTGGTGGGGCGGGGGAAGCGCCCCACCACCAAGTGCCGCCGTCTCCCCGCGGCGGTCGTCGATGTCCCGACGCCGCGAGGAGGCCGCACATGACAACCGCGACCGACTTCCCCTCCATCCCGCTCCCGCTGCCCCCGGCGTCCGCCGTCAGCCTCCTCGCGCAGGCCCGGGAGTGCCTGCGCGAAGCCGAACACGCCACCGAGCCCGCCGACCGCTTCGCCGCGGCCTACCTGGGCGCGCTGCGCTGCGCGGCGGCCGTGCTGGCCCTGCGCGGCCGGCCGCACCGGGGGCGCGCCAAGCCGACCAGCGTGTGGGTGCTGCTGCCCGGGCTCGCGCCGGAGCTGGCCGAGTGGGCGACGTACTTCGCGTCCTGCTCCCCGGCGCGGGCCGCCGTCCTGGCGGGCATCACCCGCCAGGTGAACCCGCGCAGCGCCGACGACCTGGTGCGCCAGGCGGGCCAGTTCGCGGCGCTGGTCGAATCGATCACGCACATCGACGAGGACGGGCTGTGACCAGGGGACTTCTCGACTACGCCCGGTTGATCGAGGTCTTGGCCGCCGAGGTGGAGCTGCTGGCCGAGTCGGCCGAGGGCCGGCGCCCGGAACGCCAGGTCCCCGCGTGCCCGGGGCTGAACCTCGGTGAGACGGTCCGGCACGTCGGCAGCCTGTGCCGGATGGCCACGCAGTGGGTCCGCGACGGCCTGCAACCGGTGACCTGGCAACAGGACCCGCTGCCGGGCCAGTCCCTGCCGGACTACGCCCGCGACGCGGCGGGCCCGTTGGTCGAGGCGCTGTCCGCGCGCGGGCCCGACGACCCGTGCGAGACGTGGTGGCCGGAGGACCGCACGTGCGGTTTTTGGGCGAGGCGCGTGGCGCACGACGTGACCGTGCACCGGATGGACGTGCAGGCGGCGGCGGGCCTGGAGGTCACCCCGGTGCCCGACGACGTGGCGGAGGACGGTGTGGACGAGGTGCTCACGCTCTGGCTGGGCCACCGCCTGGACGTGCTGGGCGTGCGCGGGACGCGGGACTCGACGGTGGCGATCCGCGTGGGCGGCCGGGTGTGGCTCACCAGGACGGGCCCGAACCCTTCCCGGGCGTGGCGCGCCGCACCGGAGGAGGCGGAGTCGGCGGACGCGGAGGTGACGGGCAGCGCGATGGCCGTGTACCGCTGGCTGTGGGGCCGCATCCCGGACCGCGAGGTGGAGCCGGTGGGCGACCACGACGCGATCGCCCAGCTGTGGGCGCTGCTGCGGTTGGCGACCAAGTGACCACCAACGTGTGACAGGCGTCGCCGAGGCTGTGAGCTGCGATGATGGTGCGGTCGGGGGTCGGCGTGCGAATCCCACGATCGAGTGACATGCAGGATCGGGAACCAACTCGGCACTCCCGCGTCCCGTGAATTGGAGGAGGGGCGGCGCGGAGGACGCATCGGCGCGGAGGACGGGTCGGTCCGGCGGACGGGTCGGCCCGGCGGACGGGTCGGTCCGGCGGTCCGGCGGTCCGGGAGGGCGTCGTCGGCGGGGAGTCGGGAGGCGGCGGCAGCGGGCGAGGTCTGCGTCGTCGTCGGCGGCGGCGGGCGAGGTCTGCGTCGGCGGCGGCGGGCGGGTCTGCGGCGGCGCGCGCCGAGGTCGCTCGCGACTCGCGCCGGCCGACCCAACCCGCCCTCGCGCCCTCGCACTCACCGCCCGGGCCCTCGCACTCCGGCCCTCGCGCGCTCCCCTTGCCCGGGACCCGCCCTGCCGGCTCGCGCGTTCGCCCGCCCTGCCCGCTCGCGTGTTCGTCCGCCCTGCCCGCTTCACCCCGCCTGCCCGCCGCGCGTCCGCCCGCGCGGCTGTCTCGCGTGCTCACCTGCGGCCGGGGTCGCCCGGGGTGCGTTCGGCGTCGTCGGCCGCGGTCTAGTCCTGGGTGTGGTCGTGGGCCGGGGGGTGGGGGGAGTCGCCGGGGTGGTTCGGGAAGGAGAGGTTGGCGGTCGTGGTCAGGCCGGTGGGGCCGGCGGTTTGCAGGTGGTAGCGGGCGGTTCGGGTGGAGACGTCCAGGATGGCCACCGAGTTGCCGAAGTGCGGGCCGCTGATCTTGCGCCAGCTCACCGGGTCCGCGGAGACGCCCGCGCGGTCCGCCCGCCGGCGGAGGAAGCGGGCCAGCGGTTTGGACCAGGACAGGGCGAAGATCGGGCGGAAGAACCACGGGGGGTCGTTGTGGACCGGTGAGCACACCAGTTGCAGGACTTCCGAGCGGGTCGGCTGCGGGAACTCCGCGCGCGCCGCGTAGCTGTGGTGCACGTCGCCGGACAGGACGCAGATCGTGCCCGGCGACTCCGTGCCGCTGCCGATGCGGTGGATCAGCCGCGCCAACCGCTCGAACGACGCGCGGAACGCGGGCCAGTGCTCCAAGTCGCCCACCTGGCGGACCTTCTCGCCGACCCGGCCGCGCCACCCGGGTCTCGCCGCCGCCTTCTCGTTCAACGACTGGAAGTGGCTCAACGCGTGCGGCATCAGCCACGGCAGGGACGAGCCGATCAGCAGGTGGTCGTAGTCGCCCTCGGCGTTGCGCTCGATCCAGTCGAACTCCTCGTCACCCACCATCAGCCGCTCGGGACCGTCGAGGATGCGGCCCGCCCGCGTGTCGATCACCAGCAACCGCACCCGGCCGAAGTCGCGGCGGTAGCTCCAGCGCGTCGGCTTGCGGCCGTCGGCCTCGCGGTCGGCCTGCTCGGCGAAGTCCTCCAGCAGCTCCTGCACGTCCCCGCCGGCGGTGCGCACCTTCGCCCACAGCTCGTCGCGCGCCAGCTCGTCCAACCCCAGGTTGCCCAGGTGCTGGTACACCCAGTACGACGCGAGCCCCGCCCGGATGCGCTGCTCCCACCACGGGTACTCCGCCATCTGCGCGCGCCACACCCGCGAGGTGTTCCAGTCGTCGCGGATGTCGTGGTCGTCGAAGATCATCGACGTCGGCAGCACGGACATCAGCCACCGGATCTCCGGGTCCGCCCACGACTCGTGGTACAGCTCGGCGTACTCCCGGAACGACACCACCTCGCCCTCGGGCTCCGGCCGCCGCTCGGCCAGCCACCGCTTGACCTTCGGCGTCGGCTCGTCCGCGTACACCTGGTCGCCGAGCAGCAGCAACGCGTCCGGCCACTCCTCCTCCGGCCGGTCCTTGAGCTGCGTGCCGAACGCGTCCAACGCGTCCGGGCCCAGCTTGTCGTGCCCCGGACCGTGGTGGCCCTTCGCGGCCCGGCACGACCCGAACACCATGCGGCGGACGCCGCGGGTCCGGATGCGTGGCGCGGGGAAGGAGTAGTCCGGCGGCGGCCACACCTCGTGGCCGTCCAACCGCACCGTGTAGAACGTCGTCGTGTCGGGCGCCAGCCCGTCCAGGACGACCAGCGCGAAGTGCTGTTCACCCACCTGGAAGGTCGGGGCGCGGTGACCCGCGACCTCGACCTCGCACGCTGCGTCGGTCTCCACCCACACGGTGGCCGACGTCGCGTCGACGTGCCGCAGCACCGGACCGAGCACCAGTTCCGCCATGCGCGCAGACGTTACCTTCGCCGCATGGCAACCAGGTTGTACGACGTCGTGGTGGATTCGGCGGACCCCGTCGCGCTGGGCCGGTTCTGGTCCGCGTTGCTGGACCGGCCGATCACGGGCGAGAGCGCCGACGAGGTGGACGTGGCGCTGGACGAGGGTGCCGAGCTGGTGTTCGTGCCGGTGGGGGACGCGAAGCGGGTCAAGAACCGGCTGCACCTCGACCTGGCCTCGACGTCGGCGGAGCACCAGGCGCAGCTGGTCGAGAAGGCGAAGGCGCTGGGCGCGCGGGAGGCGGACATCGGGCAGGGGGCCGTGCCGTGGGTCGTGCTCGCCGACCCCGAGGGCAACGAGTTCTGCGTGCTGGAGCCGCGCGCGGAGTACCTGGGCATCGGGCCGGTCGCGGCGGTCGTCGTGGACGCGCTGGACCCGGTCGCGCTGGCCGGGTTCTGGGCGCACGCGACCGGGCTGCCGGTGACGCGGTCGCACCCCGAGTACGCGTCGCTGCGCCGGGACTCCGGGTTCTGGGTGGAGTTCGTGCGGGTCGCGGAGCCGAAGTCGGTGAAGAACCGGCTGCACTTCGACGTCGTGCCGCCCGCGGACGGCGACCTGCTGCTGGAGGTCGCGCGGCTGGAGGCGCAGGGCGCGGCGCGGGCCGACGTGGGTCAGCGCGACGTGGAGTGGGTCGTGCTGGCCGACCCGGAGGGCAACGAGTTCTGCGTGCTGACGCCCCGCTGAAGCGCGTGTGGGGGCGCCGACCTCGTCGTCCGCGCCGGCGGACTGGCCTCAGCGCACTCCGAGGGCGGCGGCCACGGTGCGCAGTTCGCCGCGCAGCCGCTCGGCGTCGTCCACGTCGACGCACCCCGTGGAGACCCACACCGAGAGCCGGCTGGACGCCGGGATGTTCAGGCGCACGCCCGAGACCTCGTCCACGGTCATGAGGTAAGTGCCCTCGGGCATCCCGGCGTCCTGGCGGATCTTCGCCTCGACCGCGTCGGCGGTGGGCACGTCGCGGCCCTCCAGGACCAGGTGCAGTCGCACGAAGTGCGGTGTGGGACCCAGGACGCCGTTCGCGCGGTCGCACCGCCAGGTCCGGAAGTCCACGGGGACGCCGGGCAGGGTCTCGTAGTCGCGGAAGCCGGCGGCGAGGGTGCGCAGCGCGGCGGACGTCGCCTCGGTGGACGCCGGCGTGCGGTAGGTGGACCGGTCGGTCAGCTCCAGGCTCAGCAACCCGGCGACCAGCGCCCAGACCGACAGCGCGCAGGCGAGCAGACCGCCGGGCACGCCGAGCCGGGGCGTGCAGTCGCGGGCGGGGTCGCCGCCGTCGAGGCCGTACGTGGGCGAGACCTCCGGGCGCACCTCGCGCAGGGCGTCGACGAACGCGCGTTGTCCCGAGGTGTCCCGCCACCGCGCCCGGACCCGGCCCCGGTTGGTGTCCACCTCTACGACCTCGCGGTTGAACTTCGACGGGTTCCGCGCGGCCACGACCAGGCCGATGACCAGCGAGTTCGGCAGCCAGAACGCGAGCCAGAACGGCTTGGCCGACACGTACCCCGTGCGGGCGGAGGTGATCGAGTGGTACGGCACGCGCAAGCCGCCCAGCACCAGCGCGTCCTCCTCGAAGACGGCGTGCCGGGGCCACCGGGAGGCGTGGACGGCGGCCACGGCGGCGACGAGCAGGTCGGCGGCGGTGAGGAACCAGTAGAGGTTCCGCTCGGGGGTCTCGGTGATGCCCCAGATGTGCAGCGCGGCGCACCCGAGCGCCACCACGACGACGCTCCACGCCCACAACCCGGCTCTGGACAAGGGGATTCGTCGCGTCACGCCATGTCGACGCCGGCCGGGTGACGCCGGTTTCCGGCCGCCCGGCGGAAACTTCCGCCCTTTCGGTGCGGAGGTCGTTCGGGGTGGCGGCGTGGCGGTCGGGTGGTCTACTGTGCCGCAGTATGCAATATATCAGTCGGGCGCTGTACCGTGACCAGGCGCTTTCGGCGATCCGCGACGCGATCCTGGGCGGCGACCTCGCGCCCGGCGAGGCGATCAAGGACGTCGAGCTGGCCGAACGGCTCGGGCTGTCGCGCACGCCCGTTCGCGAGGCGCTCGCCCGGCTGGCCGACGAAGGGCTCGTGGAGTCCAAGCCGCACAGCTACACGCGCGTCACGCCGTTGCGCACGGCACCCGTGCGGGACGCATTGGCTGTCGTGCAAGCGATGCACGCACTCGCCGCGCGCTTGGCCGTGCCGCGCATGGAGGACGCCGACCTGGTCGCGATGCGCACGGCCAACGCGCGGTTCGCCGCCGCGCTGGACGCCGGGGACGTGCCGGCGGCGCTCGCGGCGGACGACGAGTTCCACGGCGTGGCGGTGCGGTGCGGTGACAACTTCGCCGTCGCCGCCACGATCGACCGCTACACGCCCCTGGTGCGCCGGCTGGAACGGCTCCGCTTCGCCGGGGCGACCGGGCGGCACTCCGTGGTGATGCACGACGAGATCGTCGCCGCGTGCGCCGCGGGCGACGCCGACCTGGCCGCGGACCTGGTCGAGCGGAACTGGGCGACCCTGTTCGACCTGCTGGAGGAGAACTGACATGGCGCTGCGCGACTTCCCCCGCTACCCGCTGACCTTCGGCCCGTCGCCCGTGCACCCGCTGGAGCGGCTGACCAAGCACCTCGGCGGCGCGTCGGTGTGGGCCAAGCGGGAGGACTGCAACTCCGGGCTGGCCTACGGCGGCAACAAGACCCGCAAGCTGGAGTACCTGGTGGCCGACGCGCTCGCGACCGGGTGCGACACGCTGGTGTCCATCGGCGGCGTGCAGTCCAACCACACCCGCCAGGTCGCCGCCGCGGCGGCGCGCGCCGGGCTGAAGTGCGTGCTGGTGCAGGAGAGCTGGGTGGACTGGCCGGACGCGGTGTACGACCGGGTGGGCAACATCCTGCTCAGCCGGTTGATGGGCGCCGAGGTGCGGCTGGTGGAGGCGGGGTTCGGCATCGGCGTGAAACCCGCGTGGGAGCAGGCGATCGAGGACGTCCGCGCGGCCGGCGGCAAGCCGTACCCGATCCCGGCGGGGGCGTCGGACCACCCGTTGGGCGGGCTCGGGTTCGCCGGGTGGGCGGCGGAGGTGGAGCGGCAGGAGGTCGAGCTGGGCGTGCGGTTCGACACGATCGTGGTGTGTTCGGTGACCGGCAGCACGCAGGCCGGGATGGTGGCCGGGTTCGCGGGCACCGATCGGCGGGTGGTCGGGATCGACGCGTCGGCGGAGCCGTGCGACACGCGGGCGCAGGTCACGCGGATCGCGCAGGCCACCGGCAAGCTGCTGGAGGTGGAGGTCGCCGAGTCCGACGTGGTGCTGGACGAGCGGTTCCACGAGGGCATCTACGGCGTGCCCGGCGAGTCCACTGTGGACGCGATGAAGCTCGGCGCGCGCCTGGAGGGCATGATCACCGACCCGGTGTACGAGGGGAAGTCGTTGGCGGGCTTGATCGAACTGGTGGCCTCCCGCGAGATCCCGCGCGACTCGACGGTCCTGTACGCCCACCTCGGCGGCCAGCCCGCGTTGAACGCCTACAGCAGCCTGTTCCGGTAGTCGCCCGAAGAGCGCTACCACCGAAGCCGGTGGGTCACCGGTGCCGGAAGGTCGTGAGCCGTGCGACCGAGGGCACCCCCGGCTCTCCGATCTATGCGCGGAGGCGGAGGCCCTTGGGTGTCGCGCGGAAACCCGCCTCCTGGAGGATCCCGGCCAGTCGGGAGCCGAGGGCGATCTCGCCGTCGGCGCGTTGGACCGCGAGTTGGCCCAGCCAGCCGTCGCGGACCGCTCTGCCCAGCGCCTGGGCCGCGGCGCGGAGGACGGCCTCGTCCTCGCTGAACGACAGCAGGGAACGACCGCCGCGTTCGACGTAGAGGGTGGCCTGGCCGTCCACCAGCACGGTCAGGGCGCCGGACTTGCGCGCCGGTCGGTGCTTGCCCTCACCCAGCGGGTCGGGCCAGGGCAGGGCCGCGCCGAACGGTTGTGCCGGGTCGGCGGCGGCCAGGACCACCGCCTCCGGTGTGCTGGTGTGCTCCTGGCCCGGCGGTCGGGACAGGGCACGCAGGCGGTCCACCGCGCCGCGCGCCGCGAACTGGGCCGCGCCCAGCCCCTCGACCACGTAACCGCGCACCACCTGGCCGGACTCCTCCATCGCGCGCAGCACCCGGTACACGCCGGAGAACCCGCCGGCCACCCGCTCGGTGTCCAGCGCGCCCCGGGTCAGCACGCCGTGCCGCTCCAGGAACGCCTCCGCGCGGGCGTGCGCGCGCCTGGTCGGGTCGGTCGCCGGGACCACGGCCAGCGACCAGCGGCCGGCGACCGTGGGCGGACCGGTGCGGCTGGGCATGTCCGGCCGGCCGGCGCGCATCCTCGCGTACCGGCCGCGCGGGGCGGCGCGCTTGGGCTTGTGCGCGGTGCCGCCGCCCGCGACCAGGGCCCGCAGCGGCGCCAACGTGTCGTTGGTGACCACGCCCGCCCACACCAGGTCCCACAGCGCGCCGACGACCTCGCCGTCGGTCGTCGGGCCCTGAAGAGACACGCGGTCGACGACCTGGCGGAAGAACAGCGCCCCGCCCGCCAACGTCTCGACCACGGCCCGGTGCAGCGGCGAGTCCGGGGCCGCCTCCGGCACCAGGTCGGGCAGCAGCAGGTCGGCCACGTCCGCCGGGGCGAGCGCGATCCACCCGTCGCCACCGGCCAGCGACCCGCAGCCGGTCCAGGTCACCTCGCCGGACGCGGTCAGCTCGTCCAGCAGCGCCGGCTGGTAGCCGGGCAGCCGGGCGGGCAGCACCAGGGACTCCACGGCACTGGCCGGCAGCGGCGCGCCCGCCAGTTGCTCGACCACCGCGTACACGTCGTCCACGGTCGGCGCGGCGCGCAACCGGCGGCCCACGCCGTGCCACGCGGGCAGGAACCGGCCCAGCGCCTCCGGCTCCACCGGCTCGACCTCGGCCCGCAGCCGCGCCAGCGACGCCCGCCGCAACCGCCGCAGCACGTCGGCGTCGCAGTACTCGGTGTGCGTGCCGCCCGGCCGCAGCTCGCCGCGCACCAGCCGCCCGGTGGCCGCCATGCGCTCCAGCACACCGGTCACCACCGCGACGCCCAGCCCGAACCGCTCCGCCGCCTGCGCCGCGGGGAACGGCCCGTGTGTTCGCGCGTACCGCGCCAGCAGGTCGCCCAACGGGTCGGCCACCGGCTCGGTGAACGCCTCCGGCACGCCCACCGGCAGCGCCACGCCCAACGCGTCCCGCACCCGGCCCGCGTCCTCGATCGCCAGCACCCGGTCCTCGCCCGCGACGCGCACCCGGATCGCCCGCCGCGCCGCCACCAGCTCGGCCAGCCACTCCGGCCGCACACCGCGCTCGGCCGCCTCCGCCTCGGACAGGTCGCCCAGGAACCGCAGCAGGTCGGCCGCGCCCTCCACGTCCCGGGCGTGCCGGTCGGGGGCCAGCCGCTGCAGCGACCGCTCGACCTCCTCGACCACCTCCGGGTCCAGCAGCTCCCGGATGGCCTCGGAGCCGAGCAGCTCGGCCAGCAGCGTCGAGTCCAGCGACAGCGCCGCCGCCCGCCGCTCGGCCAGCGGCGCGTCGGCGTCGTAGAGGAACATCCCGACGTAACCGAACAGCAGGCTGCGCGCGAACGGCGACGGCGCGGGTGTCTCCACCTCCACCACGCGCACCCGCCGCGCCCGCACGTCCGCCATCAGCTCGCGCAGCCCGGGCACGTCGTAGACGTCCTGGAGGACCTCGCGCATCGCCTCCAGCACCACCGGGAAGCTCTCGTACTTCGCCGCCACCGACAGCAACTGCGCCGCCCGCTGCCGTTGCTGCCACAGCGGTGTCCGACGCCTCGGGTCGCGCCGGGGCAGCAGCAGCGACCGGGCCGCGCACTCCCGGAACCGGGCCGCGAACACCGCCGACCCGCTCACCTCGGCGACCACGACCTGCTCGACCTCCTCCGGGTCGAGCAGCACGTCGTCCGCGCCCGCCACCACCGGCGCGCCGTCGAGGTCCACCGCGTCCGGCAGGCGCACCACGATCCCGTCGTCGGAGTGCGCCGCCTGCACCTCGATGCCGCGCCGCTCGCGCAGCCGGGCCGCGATCGCCAACGCCCACGGCGCGTTGACCTGCGCCCCGAACGGCGAGTGCACCACCAGCCGCCAGTCGCCCAGCTCGTCGCGGAACCGCTCCACCAGCACGGTCCGGTCGTTGGGGACGTGCCGCGTGGCCTCGCGCTGCTCGCCCAGGTACGCCAGCAGGTTGGACGCCGCCCACTCGTCCAGCCCGGCGTCCGCGGCGCGGGCCCTCCCCGAGTCGGCGTCCATGGTGGACACCTCGCGGAGGAACCTGCCCAGCGCCCGCCCCAGTTCCAGCGGACGACCCGGCGCGTCGCCCTTCCAGAACGGCATGCGCGCGGGCTGCCCCGGCGCGGGCACCACGATCACCCGGTCGTGGGTGATGTCCTCGACCCGCCAGGACGACGTGCCGAGCAGAAACGTGTCGCCCACCCGCGACTCGTAGACCATCTCCTCGTCCAGCTCGCCCACCCGCGAGCCCGGACCGCGTTCCGACGGCGGCGTCATCACCGCGAACAGGCCGCGGTCGGGGATGGTGCCGCCCGAGGTGACCGCCAGCCGCTGCGACCCCGGCCGCCCGCGCAGCTCGCCGGTGATCCGGTCCCACGTGATGCGCGGGCGCAGCTCGCCGAACTCCTCGCTCGGGTAGCGGCCCGCCAGCATGTCCAGCACCGCCTGCAACGCCGACTCCGGCAGCGCGGCGAACGGCGCGGCCCGCCGCACCAGCCCGGCCAGCTCGTCGACCGACCACGGCTCCATCGCCGTCATCGCCACGATGTGCTGCGCCAGCACGTCCAACGGGTTGCGCGGGTACCGCACGGCCTCGATCGCGCCGTCCCGCATGCGCTCCGCGACCACCGCGCACGACACCAGGTCGCCCCGGAACTTCGGGAACATCACCCCGCGCGACACCGCGCCCACCTGGTGCCCGGCGCGGCCGACCCGTTGCAGCCCGGACGCGACCGTGGGCGGCGCCTCGACCTGCACCACCAGGTCCACCGCGCCCATGTCGATGCCCAGCTCCAGCGAGGACGTGGCCACCACGCACGGCAGCCGCCCCGACTTCAGCTCCTCCTCCACCACGGTCCGCTGCTCGCGCGACATCGAGCCGTGGTGCGCGCGGGCGATGGTCGCCGAGCGCTGGGTGCTCACGCCGGACTGCCCGATCGCCTCGGCCGGGAACCGGTCCAGGTCCTGGGCGAGTTCGGCGGCCTCCTCGGCCAGCTCGTTGAGCCGGGAGGTGAGCCGTTCGGCCAGCCGGCGCGAGTTGGCGAACACGATCGTGGACCGGTGCGCGTGGACCAGTTCGAGGATGCGCTGCTCGACCGACGGCCAGATCGACGCCCGCTGCTCCGCGCCCGCCGCCGACCCGGACACCTCGCCGGTCGGCTCGCCCAGCACCGACATGTCCTCGACCGGGACCTCGACCTCCACCTCGATGGTCTTGGCCGTCTTCGGCTGCACGACCCGCACCGGCCGGCCGCCGGCGAGGAACGCGCCGACCTCCTCGACCGGCCGGACCGTGGCCGACAGCCCGATCCGCTGGGCGGGCCGTTCGAGCAGCGCGTCCAGCCTTTCGAGGGACAACGCGAGGTGCGCGCCGCGCTTGGTGCCCGCGACGGCGTGGACCTCGTCCACGATCACCGTCTCGACGCCGCGCAGCGACTCGCGGGCCGAGGAGGTGAGGATGAGGAACAGCGACTCGGGCGTGGTGACCAGCACGTCCGGCGGTCGGCGGGCGAACGCGCGGCGGTCCTCGGCCGGGGTGTCGCCGGTGCGCATGCCGACGGTGATGGACGGCTCCGGCAGGGACAGGCGGTGCGCGGCCTGCCGGATGCCCGCGAGCGGCGCGCGGAGGTTGCGCTCGACGTCGACGGCCAGGGCTTTGAGGGGGGACACGTAGAGGACGCGGCAGCGTTTCCTGGGGTCGTCCGGCGGCGGCGTGGACGCCAGCCGGTCGAGGGCCCAGAGGAAAGCGGCGAGCGTCTTGCCGGACCCCGTGGGTGCGATGACCAGGGCGTGCTCACCCGCCGCCGCCGCTTCCCACGCGCCCACCTGGGCGGAGGTGGGCGCGGCGAAGGCACCGGCGAACCACTGCCGGGTCGCGGGTGAGAAATCGGCCTGGACATCCATGCCAACCATCTTGAACGAGGGGTACGACAATTTCTGATTGCGCCGCCTCCGGCGTCGCGGCTCGGCCGCCTGGAAGTCGGCCCATCGCGGCGTGTTTTCCGCCGATCGAAGGACGTGATCGGCGGAAAACACGCCGCGACAGACCGACGCGGCCTCGCGCTGCGGGCGGCCCGCCACCTCAGCGAGGCCGCGTCGGCTTGTCGCGTCGCGTTTCCCGCCGATCACGTCCTTCGATCGGCGGGAAACGCGACGCGATGAGCCGACTCCAGGCGGCCGAGCCGCCGAACCGGAGGTGAGGCAGTCCAACACTGTGGCACGATCAGCGCGATCAGCGACCGAAGGGGTGAGGCGTGCGCGTCCTGTCCATTGACCTGGGCACTTCCAACACCGTCGCGGTGCTTGCCGCGCACGGCAGGCCGCCCCGGGTCGTCGAGGTGGACGGGTCCGCCACCATGCCCTCGGCCGTCTACTGCGAGGAGGACGGCTCGCTGGTCGTCGGGCGCGACGCCGAGCGGCGGGCCCGGTTGGACCCCTCGCGGTTCGAGCCCAACCCCAAGCGGCGGGTGGACGAGGGGATGCTGCTGCTGGGCGACAACGTCGTCCCGGTCACCGACGCGCTGGCCGCCGTGCTGCGCCGTGTGCTGGAGGAGACCACCCGGCAGCTCGGCGGCGAGTCCCTGGACGAGGTCCGCCTCACCCACCCCGCGCAGTGGGGTCCCACGCGCCGCAACGTGCTGCTGTCCGCGGCCCGGCTCGCGGGTGTGAGCTGCGACATCGTGCCGGTGCCCGAACCGGTCGCCGCCGCCTCCCACTACGCCTCGCTGGCCGTCGGCCAGGCGCTGGCCGTCTACGACCTGGGCGCGGGCACGTTCGACGTCGCGATCGTCGGCGCCACCCAGAACGGCTTCACCGTGCTCGCCGAGGACGGCCTGCACGACCTGGGCGGTCTCGACGTCGACCAGGCGCTGTTGGAGCACGTGGGCCGCCAGGTGTCCCACCGCGACCCGGCGGGTTGGCAGCGGTTGCTGCGCCCGGAGACCACGGCCGACCGTCGCGCCCGCCGCGCCCTTCAGGAGGACGTGCGGGCCGCCAAGGAGTCGCTGTCCCGGCACGCGCACACCGAGGTCCCGATGCCGGAGCCGTTCGAGGACGTGCTGGTCAACCGGTCGGACCTGGAAGCGCTGATCCGCCCCAGCATGCTGCGCAGCGTGGAGCTGCTGGCGGCCACGATCCGGTCCACCGGCATGGCCCCCAACCAGCTCGCGGGCATCTACCTGGTGGGCGGGTCGAGCCGGATCCCGCTGGTGGCGACCATGATCGCCGAGCAAGTGCGGGTCGTGCCGACCAGCCTGGACCAGCCGGAGACCGCCGTCGCGCTGGGCGCGCACCACGTGCCCAAGGACGGCATCACGCCGCGTTCCAAGGACCCGGTGAAGGTGTCCAACGAGCCGCCGACGGTGGTCACCAAACCGGTGACCGGGCCGAACCCGGTCCAGAACCCGGCGCAGAGCGGCCCGTACCAGGTGAACCCGGGGGTCAGCGGGCCCTACCAGGTCAACCCGGGCGCGAGCGGCCCTTACCAGGTCAACCCCGCCGTGAGCGGCCCCTACCAGGTGAACCCGGGGGTCAGCGGGCCCTACCAGGTGCCGCAGCAGTTCAACTTCCCGAGCGTGTCCCCGCGCGCCCAGGAGAAGAAGAAGTCCCCCAAGAACGTCTACCTCGCCGTCGGCGCTGCCGTGGTGCTCGTGCTGGCCGTGGTCGGCGGCATCTTCGTGCTCAACGGCCCCGGCGAGCTGACCGCGCAGGACTGCAAGAACGACACCGCCAAGGACGACAAGGGCTTCACGGAGTGCCTGCGGCGGCTCGCGGGCACCATCCCGGACACCAGCACGTGCAAGGCGGGCGGTTCGGCGGGCGTGTCGGGCATCGCCGAGATCAAGGGCACGGTGGTCAGCTGCGCCCTCAAGGACGACTACTCGGTGCAATACGTGCTCACCGAGACCGTCACGGGCGCACAACAGAGCGCGGACGCGCTGGCGCGGTCCTTGAAGACGGACATGGTCGAGGCGGAGTGGGGCGGCAACGGTCTCAAGGGCAAGTACCGGGCCACCGCCAACGGTGGCGTGGGGCTGCTCGCGTTCACCGCGGACAACCTGCCGCTGCTGGGCATCGTGACCAAGAGCAGCGGTGACGACGTGAGCGCCGACAACGTCGCCGACTTCTTCGAAAACACCGTTCAGCCTGGTACCTGACCCGGACGGGGGCTGCGCCGCCACCCGCCGCCCTGGCACGATCCATGATCATGACCACGGTCGAGGTGGTGCAGCGCAGGGTGCTCCGCGTGCTCGCGGCCACCCAGGTGCTGGGCGCCGCGGGCGTCACCATCGGTCTCGCGGTCTCGACCCTCCTCGCCGCCGCGCTGTCGGACTCCGACGCCGTGGGCGGCCTCGCGCAGACCGCGGCCGTGGTCGGCGCGGCGGTGTTCGCGGTGCCCGCGGCCCGGGTCGCCGTGCGGCACGGACGCCGGCCCGCACTGGTCTTCGGGTACGCCCTGGGTGCCGTGGGAGCGGTGCTGGCCGCGTGCGCCGTGGTGCTGCGGTCGTGGCACGTGCTGCTGCCCGCCCTGGTCCTGTTCGGGGCCGCCACCAGCGCGAACCTCGCCGCCCGGTACGCCGGCGCGGACCTGGCCGACCCGCGCAGACGGGCGCGCTCGATGGCCGTCGTGGTGTGGGCGGCGACGTTGGGCGCGGTCGCCGGGCCGAACCTCGCCGACCCCGCCGGGCGGTTCGCGGTGACCCTCGGCCTGCCCGTCGGAGCGGGCCCCTACCTGCTGTCGGCGGTGCTGTTCGGGCTGGCCGCCCTGGTGGTGGCGCGGCTGCTGCGCCCGGACCCGTTGGTGGTGGTGCGGGACGCTGTAGTGCCCGCGCACTGCGCAGGGGGAGTGGGGGACACCCGCGGGTCCGGTGCGGTGTGGCGGTCGCTGCCCGGCGGCGCGAAGCTCGCGTTGGGCGGCATCACGTTGTGCCACA
Organism: Saccharothrix sp. NPDC042600; assembly: GCF_040647305.1. Taxonomy (NCBI): domain Bacteria; kingdom Bacillati; phylum Actinomycetota; class Actinomycetes; order Pseudonocardiales; family Pseudonocardiaceae; genus Saccharothrix; species Saccharothrix sp. NPDC042600. The sequence goes on from NZ_JBEZBW010000032.1 coordinate 54,609, forward strand.
CGGCGATGGTCGGGCTCATGTCCATGACACCGGTGCACATGGACCACGCGGGGTCGTCGCTGCGCGTTGTAGGGGTCGTCATCAGTCTGCACGTGGCCGCGATGTACATCGCGAGCCCGTTGTTCGGGTGGATGGCGGACCGGTTGGGCCGTGTGTCGGTGCTGGCGATCGGCGCGGCGCTGGTGGTGGCCGCGTCGGGCATCGCGGGCATGGCCCCCGCGCACGACGCGCCGCAGCTCGCGGCCGGGTTGACGTTGCTGGGCTTCGGCTGGTCGGCGGGCCTGGTGGCCGGGTCGGCGCTGCTCACCGAGTCGGTCGCCGTGGCGGACCGGCCCGCCGCGCAAGGGCTGTCCGACCTGTGCATGAACGTCGGTGGCGCCGTGGGTGGCATCACGGCGGGCGTGGTGGTGACGGCGTGGTCTTACGCCGCGTTGGGGCTGCTGGTGGGCTTCACCGCGTTGCCGCTGCTGGTCGTGTGCTTGTTCTCGTCCTTGCAGCGGGTGCGTTGATCAGCGGTTGCGGTTGTGCCACCAGGCGCGCAGACCGACCACGAGCGCGGCGACGAGGCTCGCGAAGATCAGGATCTGGCCGATCGGCGAGGACAGGCCGGTGGGGTCTTCCATGCCTGCGAGGTTAGCGCGCGACGGCGGCGAACTCGCGGGAACGGCCGGTCCCACCGGCGGATCGTCCCGTTCTAGCGGTTCACCCGGACGACCAGGTCCTCGGCGGACAGGTCGTCGCCGCGGTCGTTGCGCACCCGCACCCGCACCGGTGAACCGGTCGTGTCGACCACGCGCAGCGGAGCGTCGTCACCCTGGAGGTGGCGGTCGCCCCACTGCATCAGGGCCATGACGATGGGGAGCAGGTCGCGGCCCATCTCGGTGAGCACGTACTCGTGCCGCGTGCGCTGTCCGGGCTCCTGGTAGGGGCGCTTCTCGAACACGCCGAGCTCGACCAGTTCGCGCAACCTGGCCGCCGCCGACGCCTCGGTGACGCCCACGCGGGTCGCGAAGTCGTGGAACCTGGTCGTGCCGTAGAACGCCTCGCGCAGCAGCAGGACCGCCGTCCGGTTGCCGATGGCGTCCATCGCCTTGCCGATCGAGCACCGCGTGGCCCGCCAGCGGTCCCGGTCGGCCAGGGGGCCGTCCAAGGTCATCGCCATGCGTCGAGCGTACCAACTGGCTTTGTGGCGCTATAGCCAGCGAGCCGTGCCGCGCTCCCGCGCCCGTGCGTCGGAGCTGTTCATCGTGCGCGCTAGCCTGGGGCCGATGCGCAACACGGTGTTCCGCAAGTTGATGGCGAACGAGTTCGGCGAGGTCCGGGCGGAGATGGTGGCCAGGGACCACGTCCTGTCCGCCCTCGGTGGTCGCACGCCCGACCAGGCGCTGGACGCGGGCGTGCCGGCCAAGGAGATCTGGCTCGCGGTGTGCGACGCGTTCGACGTGCCGGAACACCGCCGGTGACCGGGCGTGTCGGGCAGGCGGTCGAACACCTGTTCGGCTATAGTGCCCAGCACGACCGGGTGATGCATCCCCGCAGGTGACCCGGCCCCGCCGAAAAATGTCGTACCCCGCCCGTAACGTCGGCCCCGACATCGCAACGGCGAACCCGCAGACTCAACGAGGTGGACTCCAGATGGCACAGGCACCCGACCGGGACAAGGCCCTCGAACTGGCCCTGGCCCAGATCGACAAGCAGTTCGGCAAGGGCTCGGTCATGCGGCTCGGCGAGGAAGGCCGCGCCCCGATCGAGGTGATCCCCACCGGCGCGATCGCGCTCGACGTCGCGCTCGGCATCGGCGGCCTGCCCCGCGGCCGGGTCGTGGAGATCTACGGGCCTGAGTCCTCCGGTAAGACGACGGTCGCGCTGCACGCCGTGGCCAACGCGCAGCGCAACGGCGGCATCGCGGCGTTCGTCGACGCCGAGCACGCGCTGGACCCGGACTACGCGAAGAAGCTGGGCGTCGACACCGACGCGCTGCTGGTCTCCCAGCCCGACACCGGCGAGCAGGCGCTGGAGATCGCGGACATGCTGGTCCGCTCCGGTGCGCTGGACATCCTCGTGATCGACTCGGTGGCGGCGCTGGTGCCCCGTGCCGAGATCGAGGGCGAGATGGGCGACAACCACGTCGGCCTCCAGGCGCGTCTGATGAGCCAGGCGCTGCGCAAGATCACCGGTGCGCTGAACTCCTCCGGCACCACAGCGATCTTCATCAACCAGCTGCGCGAGAAGATCGGCGTGATGTTCGGCTCGCCGGAGACCACGACCGGTGGCAAGGCGCTGAAGTTCTACGCGTCGGTGCGCCTGGACGTGCGGCGCATCGAGACGCTGAAGGACGGCGGCGAGCCGGTCGGCAACCGGACCCGCGTCAAGGTCGTGAAGAACAAGGTCGCGCCGCCGTTCAAGCAGGCGGAGTTCGACATCCTCTACGGCCAGGGCATCTCGCGCGAGGGCTCGCTCATCGACATGGGCGTGGACCAGGGCATCCTGCGCAAGTCCGGCGCTTGGTACACCTACGAGGGCGACCAGCTCGGCCAGGGCAAGGAGAACGCGCGGAAGTTCCTGCGCGAGAACCCGGACGTGGCCAACGAGATCGAGAAGCGGATCAAGGAGAAGCTCGGCATCGGGGCGACCCTGGAGGCCGACGACACCGCGCCCGCGCCGGTCGAGTTCTGAGCCTGAGGAGTCGGGCCGCCGCCGGGGTCCGGTGGTGCGCGGTGCCGGCGCGGGGCGCCGGCCGCAGTGCGCCGGCGGTGGCGCAGCGTGCCGGCCGCGGTGTCGGTCGCGCGGTGTCGGTCGCGGCGTGCCGGTGCGCGGTGCCGGTGGTACGGCGGTGTGTGCGGTGCCGGTGGTGGGAGGCGTGAGCGGTGACTGAGACCTCGTCCGGGGGTCGGGGGCGGTTCGGTGGCTCTCGGCGGCGCGGTCGGTCGGCCGAGGGGTCTGACGGTTCCTCGGAGTCGGCCGCGCCGGTGGACCCGGTCAAGGAGCAGCGCAAGGCGACCGACATCTGCTACGCGTTGCTGACCGCCCGCGCCCGGACCCGCGTGGAGTTGAAGGACGCCCTGCTGCGCAAGGGCATCCGCGAGGAGACCGTCGAACTCGTGCTCGGCAGGTTCGACCGGGCCGGGTTGATCGACGACGCCGCCTTCGCCGAGGTGTGGGTGCGGTCCCGGCACGCGCACCAGGGGCTGGGGCGGCGGGCGTTGGTGCAGGAGTTGCGGCGCAAGGGCGTGGCCGACGAGGTCGCGGCCGAGGCGCTCGCCGCCGTGGACGACGAGGCGGAGCAGGAACGGGCCCGGGAGCTGGTGCGCAAGAAGCTGCGCACCATGTCCGGTGTGGACGAGCAGGCGAAGCTGCGTCGGCTGGTGGCCGCGTTGGCGCGCAAGGGGTACGCCGAGGGCATGGCCTACCGGGTGGTGCGCGACGAGCTGAAGGCCGAGGTGGAGGACTACCTGCCGGACTGACCGGTCAGCCGCCAGAACTGGCGCTTGCGGTCGTCCCGCACGACCACGCCCAGGCGGGCCAGTTCGGTGCGCAGTTCGCGGGCGTCGTCCGCGTCGCTCTTCTTCAGGGCCTTGGCACGGGCCTTGAGCAGCGCGTTCGCGGCGGGCGGCAGGTCGGGCAGGTCCTCGACCCAGCGGCGGAACTCGTCGCGGTGCGGGTCGGCGTCCAGCCATGGGTAGCCGTGGGTCTGGAACGCGTCGGCCACCGCGCCGGCGGGCAGGTCGTGGGACTCGCGGGCCAGCTCCTCGGAGATCCGGCCCAGCACGACGAGTTTCTTGTCGTCGAAGAAGACCGCGGAGATCTCGGTGCGGTCGATCGTGCGCGGCGTGCCGCCGCGGGTGAGCGTGAGGGTCTCGTCGGTCAGCTCGACGGTGAGGCGTTCGTGCGCGGCCCAGGCGGCGAAGAACAGGCCGACCGCCGCGCCCAGCGCCAACGAACCGACCGTGCCCCACGGTTCGGGTACCGAGTCGATCAGCCTCAGCGGACCGCGGAACGGTATCCAGGGCAGGGACAACAGCCACCCCGCCGCGGCCCGCACGCCCCACAACAGGCCGGCCCCGACGACCGGGAAACCCGCCCACACCATGCCGACCTGCCGGCCGGGTTCGGCGACCGTGGTCGTCCGCATGTTCCCCCACCCCTCCCCGAGTGCGCTCCCAACCTAGCGCAGCGCGCATGGCAGGCTTGGCGGAACCGGATCGTGGGGGAGTGCCTTGAAGCACGTGGTGTGGGACTGGAACGGCACGCTGCTGGACGACACGCACGCCGTGCTGCACGCGGTGAACCGGGTGTGCGGGCGGTACGGCCGGGCGGCGCTGACGCTGGACGAGTGGCGCGCGGTGTTCAGCCGGCCGCTGATCGCCTGCTACGAAGGGCTGCTCGGCCGGGCGCTGTCCGAACGGGACTGGGCCGACATCGACCTCGTCTACCACGTCGAGTACCGGGCGCTGCTGGACACGTGCGCCCTGGCGACGGGGGTGCCGGACCTGCTGCGGACGTGGTCCGGGACGCAGTCGCTGCTGTCGATGTGGTTCCACGACGAGCTGGTGCCGCTGGTCGAACGGCTGGGCCTGACCGGCCTGTTCACCCGCGTCGACGGGCTGCGGGTGGACGTCGGCGGCGGGTCGAAGGCCGAGCACCTGGCCGAGCACCTGGCGCACCAGGGCCTCGACCCGCGGGACGTGGTGCTGATCGGCGACGTGGTGGACGACGCGGAGGCCGCGCGGCACGTCGGCGCGCGGGCGGTGCTGGTGACCACGGGCGTGGGGGAGCGGCGGCGGCTGGAGGCGACCGGGATGCCGGTGGTCGACTCGATCCCCGAAGCCCTCGCCCTCATCACCTGACCCGCGCGGGCAGGCCCCGGAAGGACAGGCCCCGGAAGGACGGGACCGGGAGGCCGGGACCGCGAGCGCGGTGCGGGCGCCACCGTGGTCGGCGGCGCCCGCACCACATCCGTCAGAGGGACGCGGCGGCCTTGGCCAGGGACTCGATCCGGGCCCAGTCGCCGGCGGCGAGGGCGTCCTTCGGGGTCAGCCACGAGCCGCCGACGCAGCCCACGTTGGGCAGCGCCAGGTACTTCGGCGCGGTCTCCGGGGTGATGCCGCCGGTCGGGCAGAAGCGCAGGCCCGGCAGCGGGCCGCCGACCGACTTGAGGTAGTCCGCGCCGCCCGCCGCCTCGGCCGGGAAGAACTTCAGCGCCGTGAGGCCGCGCTCGGCGAGCTTCATCGCCTCCGACACGGTCGCCGCGCCCGGCAGGAACGGCAGCCCGGTGTCCTCCACCGCGTCCAGCACGCGGTCCGTCGAACCCGGCGTGACCAGGAACGACGCGCCGGCCTTCAACGCCTGCTCGGCGTGCTCGGGCGCGGTCACGGTCCCCGCGCCCAGCGCGATGTCGGGCACCTCGGCCGCGATCCGCTCGATCGCGGGCAGCGCGGCGGGTGTGCGCAGGGTCAGCTCGATGACCCGGATGCCCCCGCGCAGCAACGCCTGCGCCAGCGGCACGGCGTGGGCCGCGTCGTCCAGCACGACGACGGGGATGACGGGGGACAGCTCCAGCAGATCGTTGCTGGTGGTCACCGACTTACCTCCTGGTTGAACCGGCCCGCGAAGTGCGAGGCCGCGATCGGTCCGAACACGCTGGCGCCCCGGTCGGCCGGTCCCACGGCCCGGCGCAGCGCGCCGAACAGCTCACGGCCGGTGCCCGACCACGCCTGGGCGTCCGGCGGGAAGTCCACCAGGTCGCGCGCGGCCAGTTCGGCCGGGTCCACGAGCGCCTCCAGCGTGCCGGTCTCGGCGTCCACCCGCAGCACGTCGCCGTCGCGCACCCGCGCCAGCGGACCGCCCACGGCGGCCTCGGGCGTGACCTGGATGGCGGCCGGGACCTTGCCCGACGCGCCGGACATGCGGCCGTCGGTGACCAGGGCGACCTTGAACCCGCGGTCCATCAGCACGCCCAGGGCCGGGGTCAGCTTGTGCAGCTCGGGCATCCCGTTGGCCTGCGGACCCTGCTGCCGCACCACGACCACGACGTCCCGCTCCAGCTCACCGGCCTGGAACGCCGCGCTGAACGCCTCCTGCGAGGTGAACACTCGCGCCGGCGCCTCCACGACCCGGTGCTCGGGCGCGACCGCGGACACCTTGGTCACCGCACGCCCGAGGTTGCCCGACAGCATCCGCAGCCCGCCGTCGGCCGCGAACGGGTCCGACACCGGCCGCAGCACGTCGGTGTCCAGCGAGTGGTCCGGGCCGTTGCGCCAGGTCAGCGCGCCTTCGATGAGCACCGGCTCCTTGCGGTAGCGGTTGAGGCCGAAGCCCGCGACGGTGTGGACGTCCTCGTGCAGCAGGCCCGCGTCCAGCAGCGTCGAGACCAGGAACTGCACGCCGCCGGCGGCCTGGAAGTGGTTGATGTCCGCGCTGCCGTTGGGGTAGACGCGGGCCAGCAGCGGCACCACCGAGGACAGGTCGGCGAAGTCGTCCCAGCTCAGCTCGATGCCGGCGGCGGACGCGATGGCCACCAGGTGCATGGTGTGGTTGGTCGAACCGCCGGTGGCCAGCAGCGCGACCACGCCGTTGACCACGGCCTTCTCGTCCACGACCCGGCCGATCGGCGTGTACTCCTCGCCCCGGCTGATCTCCACCGCCCGGCGCGCGGCCTCCTCGGTCAGCGCGCGGCGCAGCCTGGTGCCCGGCGGGACGAAGCTCGCGCCCGGCAGGTGCAGGCCCATGACCTCCACGACGAGCTGGTTGGAGTTGGCCGTGCCGTAGAACGTGCAGGTCCCGGGGCTGTGGTAGGACGCGGCCTCGGCTTCGAGCAGGTTCTCCCTGCTCGCCTTGCCCTCGGCGAACAGCTGCCGGACCCGCGCCTTCTCCTTGTTCGGCAGGCCCGAGGCCATCGGCCCGGCGGGGACGAGGATGGCGGGCAGGTGCCCGAACGACAGCGCCCCGATCAGCAGGCCCGGCACGATCTTGTCGCACACGCCGAGCAGCACGGTCGCGTCGAACATGTCGTGCGACAGCGCGATGCCGGTCGCCATCGCGATGACGTCCCGGCTGAACAGCGACAGCTCCATGCCCGCGCGGCCCTGCGTGATGCCGTCGCACATCGCCGGCACCCCGCCGGCGAACTGCGCGATTCCGCCTTGAGCGCGAGCCGCGTCCTTGATCCACGCCGGGTACTCGTTCATGGGCTGGTGCGCCGACAGCATGTCGTTGTACGCCGAAACGATGGCCACGTTCGGGCGACGCAGCGCGCGCAGCGCCTCCTTGTCGCCACCCGTGATGCCCGCGAAACCGTGCGCGAAGTTGGAGCAGGCGAGGTCGCGCCGGGCCGGTCCCTCGACGTGGGCCGCGTCGAGTTTGTCCAGGTAGGCGGATCGACCGGCGGCGCTGCGGGCGGCGATGCGAGCCGTCACTTCGGCGACGACGGGATGCACGCTCATGGTTCGCTGTCTCCCGGGTGGTGATCACGGGCCGTGGTGGGGCCCGGTGGGACGGCAGCGCTGGCGTCGCACGGACGGACGTGACAGCACACACACTATGTCACGACACATGATCGTCACAAAACCGATTCAGTGGGTGAGACGCGACGCGACGACTTGTGGTGCTTGTCACAGACGCCCGGAGCGGGCAGAGTCGGCACACGGACCCCCAAGGGAGGTGCTGACCATGACGGCCTCGGAGATCGTGGAACTGCGCCGCGTGCTCGGCCAGCTTCGCCAGTGCGTCGGTTCACTGCGGTCGCGCTACGGCGACGTCGCGTCCGTGCAACGGCTCGCGAACGACGTCGAGCGCATGGACATCGACGCGACGGAGTTGCTCGACCTGGACAGCACACCCCGGCAGCGCGAGGCGCCCAGGGTGGAACGGGAGGTCGTCGTCGTGCCCGACACGCCGTACGACCCGAAGCTCTGGCACGACGCCGACGACGAAGGTCTGGGTGGCTACCGCCACACCTGAGCGCAACACAGGCCGGCCCCCGCGACTCGACGCGGGGGCCGGCTTCGGTTTTTCCCGAACTGTCTTACGTCCCCGCCACAGCGAAGTGGAACCGAGGTGAGGTATGAGGGCGCAGATCGCCCAGCGCACGTTGCGGACGGACCGGTGGTGGCTACCGCCGCTGGTCACGTTCACCGGCCTGCTGCTGATCTCGATCTACGCGGCGGTGCGCACGTTCATGGGCGACTTCTACTGGGTCGACGAGTACCGGTACCTGACGCCCATGTACTCACCGTGCCTGAGCGAGGAGTGCCTCCCGGCCGCCGCGCACTTCGGCCGGCCGCTGCCGGAGCTGCCCGGGTTCCTGACGCCACCCGTGGTGATCATCCCGTTCCTGCTCGGGTTCCGGGTGACCTGCTACTACTACCGCAAGGCCTACTACCGCGCGGCGTGGCTGTCGCCGCCGGCGTGCGCGGTCGCCGAACCGCACGGCAAGTACACCGGTGAGACCCGGTTCCCGCTGATCGCGCAGAACCTGCACCGGTACTTCTTCTACGCCGCCTCGATCCTGCTGCTCATCAACGTCTACGACGCGATCTACGCGCTGAGCGCCGGGTTCGGGCTGGGCAACATCGTGCTGCTGGTGAACGTGGCGCTGCTCGGCGCGTACACGCTGTCGTGCCACTCGTGCCGGCACATCGCGGGCGGGCGGCTCAAGCACTTCTCCAAGCACCCCGTGCGGTACTGGATGTGGACGCGGATCTCCAAGCTCAACGCCAAGCACATGCAGCTCGCGTGGGCGTCGCTGATCTTCGTCTGCGTGACCGACCTCTACGTCGCGCTGGTCGCGTCCGGCGCCATCACCGACCTTCGCATCATCGACTGAGGAGCTTGTCTTGCCCGAGGTGGAACGGCATTCGTTCGACGTGCTCGTGATCGGCGCGGGTGGCGCGGGTCTGCGGGCGGCGATCGAGGCCAGGGAGCACGGGATGCGCACGGCGGTGCTGTGCAAGTCGCTGTTCGGCAAGGCGCACACGGTGATGGCCGAGGGCGGCATCGCCGCGGCGATGGGGAACGTCAACTCCAACGACAGCTGGCAGGTGCACTTCCGCGACACCATGCGCGGCGGGAAGTTCCTGAACAACTGGCGCATGGCCGAGTTGCACGCCAAGGAAGCCCCGGACCGCGTGTGGGAGCTGGAGACCTACGGCGCGCTGTTCGACCGCACCAAGGACGGCCGGATCAGCCAGCGCAACTTCGGCGGGCACGAGTACCCGCGCCTGGCGCACGTCGGCGACCGGACCGGGCTGGAGCTGATCCGGTCGTTGCAGCAGAAGGTCGTGTCGCTGCAACAGGAGGACTTCGCGGCGACCGGCGACTACGAGTCGCGGCTGAAGGTCTTCCAGGAGTTCACCGTCACCGACCTGGTGCAGGACGACGGCGCGATCGCCGGCGCGTTCGGCTACTGGCGCGAGTCCGGCCGGTTCGTGCTGTTCGAGGCGCCCGCGGTGGTGCTGGCGACCGGCGGCATCGGCAAGTCGTTCAAGGTGACGTCGAACTCCTGGGAGTACACCGGCGACGGGCACGCGCTGGCGTTGCGCGCCGGGGCGTCGCTGATCAACATGGAGTTCATCCAGTTCCACCCGACCGGCATGGTGTGGCCGCCGTCGGTGAAGGGGATCCTGGTCACCGAGTCGGTCCGCGGCGACGGCGGCGTGCTGCGCAACTCCGACGGCAAGCGGTTCATGTTCGACTACATCCCCGAGGTGTTCAAGGACAAGTACGCCGACAACCCCGAGGAAGCCGACCGCTGGTACACCGACCCCGACAACAACCGCCGCCCGCCGGAGCTCCTGCCCCGCGACGAGGTGGCGCGGGCGATCAACTCCGAGGTCAAGGCCGGGCGCGGCACCGAGCACGGCGGGGTGTTCCTCGACGTGTCGACGCGGTTGCCGGCCGAGGAGATCACCCGGCGGCTGCCGTCGATGCACCACCAGTTCAAGGAGCTGGCCGACGTCGACATCACCGCGCAGCCCATGGAGGTCGGGCCGACGTGCCACTACGTGATGGGTGGCGTGCAGGTGGACCCGGACACCGGCGCGTCGTCCGTGCCGGGGCTGTTCGCGGCGGGCGAGGTGTCCGGCGGCATGCACGGCTCCAACCGGTTGGGCGGCAACTCGCTGTCCGACCTGCTCGTGTTCGGCCGACGGGCGGGGGAGGGCGCGGCGAACCACGTGGCCGGGCTCTCGTCACGACCGGTGTGCTCGGACGACGCGGTGGCCGAGGCGCAACGCGTCGCGGTGGAACCGTTCTCGCGTGAGGGCGGGGAGAACCCGTACACGCTGCACATGGAGTTGCAGCAGGTGATGAACGACCTCGTCGGCATCATCCGCAAGGCCGACGAGATGGAACAGGCGTTGAAGCGGCTCGACGACCTCAAGCGGCGGGCCCAGACGCTGTCGGTCGAGGGGCACCGGCAGTTCAACCCCGGGTGGCACCTGGCCCTGGACCTGCGCAACATGCTGGTGGTCAGCGAGTGCGTGGCGCGCGCGGCGTTGCTGCGCACCGAGAGCCGCGGCGGCCACACCCGCGACGACTACCCCGGCATGGACTCGTCGTGGCGGCGGAAGTTGCTGGTGTGCAAGGCCTCCGGTGGCGAGGTGTCGGTGGAGGAGGAGCCGCAGGTCCCCATCCGGGACGACCTGTTGGCCCTGTTCGAGCACAGCGAGTTGCAGAAGTACCTGACCGCCGAGGAACTGGAGGGCTGACATGGGGTACCAGGGGCGGTTCAGGGTGTGGCGCGGTGATGCGGACGGGGGCGGCCTGGAGGACTTCACCGTCGAGGTGAACGAGGGCGAGGTCGTGCTCGACATCATCCACCGGTTGCAGGCGACGCAGGCCGCGGACCTGGCCGTGCGGTGGAACTGCAAGGCGGGCAAGTGCGGTTCGTGCTCGGCGGAGGTCAACGGCCGGCCGCGGTTGTTGTGCATGACGCGGATGTCGGTGTTCGCGGAGGACGAGGTGGTGACCGTGACGCCGATGCGCACGTTCCCCGTCATCCGCGACCTGGTGACGGACGTGTCGTACAACTACCAGAAGGCGCGGGAGATCCCGGCGTTCCAGCCGCCGAAGGGCGTCGCGCCGGGCGACTACCGGATGTCCCAGGTGGACGTGGAGCGGTCGCAGGAGTTCCGGAAGTGCATCGAGTGCTTCCTGTGCCAGAACACCTGCCACGTCATCCGCGACCACGAGGAGAACAAGGAGGCGTTCTCCGGGCCGCGGTTCCTGATGCGCGTGGCGGAGTTGGAGATGCACCCGCTGGACGAGGCGGACCGCGTGCAGGCGGCGCAGTCCTCGCACGGCCTGGGCCTGTGCAACATCACGAAGTGCTGCACGGAAGTGTGCCCGGAACACATCAAGATCACCGACAACGCCCTGATCCCGATGAAGGAACGCGTCGCCGACCGCCGCTACGACCCGATCGTGTGGCTGGGCAACAAGCTGTTCCGGAGGTCGTAAACGCATTGCGCTCGGTCGCGTGACTCGCCGACCCTGGTGCCGTGGAATTCGAGAACGGCGCGGCACTCGGGTCGGCGGTCGCCGAACACCTGCGGCACAACCTGGTCAACCCGCGCGTGCGCAACGGCGTCGCCCTCGAACCGGGGCTGACGGACGCCGAGATCGCGGCGGTGGAGGACCGGTTCGGCTTCGAGTTCGCCGACGACCACCGCGCCTACCTCGCCGAACTGCTGCCGACCGGCGCCGGCTTCCCGGACTGGCGCGACGGCGACCCGGACGCGCTGCGCGGCCAGGTGGAGTGGCCGGTCGAGGGCGTGCTGTACGACGTGGTGGAGAACGGGTTCTGGTACACGCCGTGGGGGGAGCGCCCGGTGGCCGACGACGACGCCGTGGCGCTGGCCCGAACGCACCTGGCCGCGGTGCCGCGCATGGTCCCCGTCAGGACGCACCGGTGCCTACCGGGCGGTCGAGGCACGTTCGGATACCCCGTGCTGTCGATGTACCAGACCGACATCATCTACTACGGGGCGAACCTGCTCCACTACTTCGGCGGGCGAGCCTCGTCGCCGCACGGGGCGCACGAACGGTCGATCCCGTTCTGGGACGACCTGCTTCACTTGGACAACGAGTTGGTGGTGCGCAAGGAGAACGACGACTGAGCGCGGGTCGTGGCGAGCGCCGCCTTGAACTCCTTGGCGACCTCTGCGGCGAACCCGCGTCGCGTCACCCCGAGGTGGCGCAACGCGGGGCCGTGGTCCCAGCAGACGGTGGCCAGGGCGCCGAGGAGCAGGAACCACCAGATCGTGTGGGCCGCGCGCGGGACCTCGCCGCGCAGGCGCAGGCAGTGGAACGGCACGTGGCGGCGTTCGTCGGCGAGGATGCGTCCCGCGACCTCCGAGGTGAGGGCATCGCGGGAGCCGTCGCGCAGGGCGCGGTAGTAGCCGAGCGCCACGACCTCCGCGATCAACAGCACCATCAACTCCAGCCGCAGCCCCAACGCCCGCCGCAGCCGCACGAACACCGCGTCGGTCCAGTGCCCGTCAAGCGTCTTCGCGCCGGCGGAACGCAGGAGCAGCGCCAACATCCGGGCGTGGTTCTGCTCCTCGGCCACGAACATCCGCACCGCCCGCGCGTAGACGGGCTCACCGGCCGCCTTGGCGATCAGGTTGGCACCGTCCCCGGCCTCGCCGACCTGGAACCGCTGCACACTGGCCACCACGGCCGGCGCCATCACGGCACCGCGGGCGAAGTCCGGGTCACCGGTCTCCCGCCGCCGCCGAGCCTGCTCCTCGAAGTCCCGCACCCACTCCTCGAACCCGTCCACGCCTCCACCGTGCCGGACGGATGTGGAGATCGAGTGGAGGTTCCGAGTGCGTTTCCCGGCCTCCCTAGTCCCAGAGGCGGCCGAAGCGGGCCAGTTCCGCGCCGTACTCGATGCGGTGCTGCCAGTCCTCCGGCCACGCCTCGAAGCCGTGGTACGCGCCGGCGAACGCGCCCGCCAGGCAGGCGATCGAGTCGGAGTCGCCGGACGTCGTCGCCGCTCGCCGCAGCACGCGGACCGGGTCGTCGGGGAACAGCAGGAAGCAGTGCAGGGCCGTGCCCAGCGCCTCCTCCGCCACCCAGCCCTCGCCGGTCGCGCGGCACGGGTCCTCGTCCGGGTCCGGGTGCGCCAGGGCCAGGTCGAGGTTGTCCAGGACGCGCAGGCACTCGTCCCAGCCGCGGGCGATGAAGTCCTCCGGGGTGGTCGCGGCGGGGCCGGTCCACAGGTCTTCGAGCCAGTCGACGTGGTAGGTGGTGCGTTGCTCGTTCGCGCGGGCGCGCAACGCCGCCGGCAGGTCGCGCGGGTGCAGGCCGGAACGCAGCCAGTGCACGGCGAACGCGGTCAACTCCGACGCCGCCAGCGCCGTCGGGTGGCCGTGGGTCAGCGCGGACTGGAACTGCGCGACGGCGGCACGCGTGCGGTCCTCCCAGCCGTGCACCAGCCCGACCGGCGCGACGCGCATGTTCGCCCCGCACCCCTTGGACCGCCGCCGGCTCGCCTCCGTCCAGGACAACCCGGTGGCCAGCCGTTCGCACGCCTCCAAGCACGTCAGGCCGGGCGCGCGGTTGTTCTCCGGATCGCGCCACCAGTCCACGAAGTGCTCGCGCAACGCCGCCTCGACCGGCTCGGGCCACGGCACGACGTCCGCCAACGCCCGCGCCACCGCCAACGTCATCTGCGTGTCGTCGGTGACCTTGGCCGGCTGCCCTTCGAGGTCCGCCGGCCCGCCTGCCCCGAACCGCCGCTCGATCTCGGCCACGGACAGGAACTCCGTCGCCGCCCCCAACGCGTCCCCATAAGCCAAACCGAACAAACTGCCACTAGCCCTCACCGCTACCCCCTCCTCGACTGCGGCAACAAACTAACCGAGAAGGCGAGCAGGGTGGCCTTGGTCTGCAAGTACCCGGAATGTTCCACCGCGGTGATCCGCCGGCGACCACTCGGGCAAGCGAAAAGCGGGGAGCCCGCCGCAGCAGACTCCCCGCTTTCGACCAGCCAGATCAGCTGCAACCGGAGGTCGAGCCGCAGCCCTCGCACAGGTAGCAGGAGCCGGCCGGGCGCATCTTCGTGCCGCACGTCATGCACAGCGGCGCGTCGGCCGTGGTGCCCAGGTGCAGTTCGAGCAGTTCCGTGGAGCTGCCGACCTTCACGTCCGCGGACGCCGACTTCTTCTCCTCCACCGCCGGGGTGGGGGAGGAATCGACCGACGTGCGCAGGCCCTCCAGGTCCACGTCCGAGCCGCTGCCGTAGTCCTGCGACACCTGGGCCGTGCGCTCGTCGGCGGTGAAGATGCCCAGCTGGGCCCGCTTCTCGAACGGCAGGTAGTCCAGGGCCAGGCGGCGGAACAGGTAGTCCAGTACGCTGGTCGCGATCCGCACGTCCGGGTCGTCGGTCATGCCCGCCGGCTCGAAGCGCAGGTTCTGGAACTTCGAGACGTAGAACTCCAGCGGGATGCCGTACTGCAGGCCCACCGAGATCGACATCGAGAACGCGTCCATCACGCCGGCCAGCGTCGAACCCTGCTTGCCCAGCTTGACGAAGATCTCGCCCAGGCCGTCGTCCGGGTACGACCCGGCGTGCAGGTAGCCCTCGGCACCACCCACGGTGAACGACACCGTCTGCGACGGGCGCTTCTTCGGCAGCCGCTTGCGGACCGGCCGGTACTCGACCACCGTCTCCGGCGCCTTGGTGTCCGAAGAGGACTTCGCCGACTTGCCCGCCGACAGCGGCTGGCCGACCTTGCAGTTGTCGCGGTAGATCGCGAGCGCCTTCAGGCCCAGCTTCCAGCCCTGGTAGTAGATCTCCTCGACGTCCTCGACGGTCGCCGACTCCGGCATGTTCACCGTCTTGGAGATCGCGCCCGAGATGAACGGCTGCACCGCGGCCATCATCCGCACGTGGCCCATCGGCGCGATGGAACGCTCACCCATCGCGCAGTCGAACACCTCGTAGTGCTCTTGGCGCAGACCCGGGGCGTCGACCACGTGGCCGTGCTCGCCGATGTACTCGACGATCGCCTCGATCTGCTCCTCCTGGTACCCCAACGCCTTCAGCGCGCGCGGCACGGTCTGGTTGACGATCTGCATCGAGCCGCCGCCGACCAGCTTCTTGAACTTCACCAGCGCCAGGTCCGGCTCGATGCCGGTCGTGTCGCAGTCCATCATCAGGCCGATGGTGCCGGTCGGGGCCAGCACCGACGCCTGCGCGTTGCGCCAGCCGTTCTTCGCGCCGACCTGGATGCCCTCCTGCCACACCCGCGTCGCCAGCTTCTGCACCTGGGCGTCGTTGGCGTGGTAGGTGCGGATCAGGTCGTTGGCCGCGGCGTGCTTGCGGATGACCCGCTGGTGCGCCTCGGCGTTGCGGGCGTAACCCTCGTACGGGCCGACGATCCCGGCCAGCTCCGCGGACCGCTTGTACGCCACGGCCTGCATCAGCGACGTGATGGACGCCGCCAGCGCCCGGCCGCCCTCGGAGTCGTACGCGTGACCGGTCGCCATGAGCAGCGCGCCCAGGTTCGCGTAGCCGATGCCCAGCTGGCGGAACTTGCGGGTGGTCTCCGCGATCGGCTCGGTCGGGAAGTCCGCGAAGCTGATGGAGATCTCCATCGCCGTGATCACGAACTCGACCGACTTCGCGAACAGCTCCGCGTCGAACTGGCCGTCGTCCTTGAGGAACTTCATCAGGTTCAACGACGCCAGGTTGCAGCTGGAGTTGTCCAGGTGCATGTACTCCGAGCACGGGTTCGACGCGGTGATCCGGCCGGACTCCGGCGTGGTGTGCCAGTCGTTGATCGTGCCGTCGTACTGGATGCCCGGGTCGGCGCACTCCCACGCCGCCTGCGCCAGCTTGCGGAACAGCTGCTTGGCGTCGACGGTCTCGATGACCTCGCCGGTCAGGCGGGCGCGCAGGCCGAACTGGCCGCCGTTCTCGTAGGCGTGCATGAACTCGTCCGACACGCGGATCGAGTTGTTCGCGTTCTGGTACTGCACGGACACGATGTCCTTGCCGCCCAGGTCCATGTCGAACCCGGCGTCGCGCAGCGCGCGGACCTTGTCCTCTTCGCGCGCCTTGGTCTCGATGAACTCCTCGACGTCCGGGTGGTCCACGTCGAGCACGACCATCTTCGCCGCGCGACGCGTCGCGCCGCCGGACTTGATGGTGCCCGCGGACGCGTCCGCGCCGCGCATGAACGACACCGGGCCGGACGCGGTGCCGCCGGAGGAGAGCAGCTCCTTCGAGGACCGGATGCGGGACAGGTTCAGGCCCGCGCCCGACCCGCCCTTGAAGATCAGGCCCTCCTCGCGGTACCAGTTGAGGATCGACTCCATCGTGTCGTCCACGGCGAGGATGAAGCACGCGCTGACCTGCTGCGGCGAGCTGGTGCCGACGTTGAACCACACCGGCGAGTTGAAGCTGAACACCTGGTGCAGCAGCATCCAGGTCAGCTCGTGCTCGAACACCTCGGCGTCCTTGCCGGACCCGAAGTAGCCGTGCTCGACGCCCGCCTCGACGTAGGTCTTCACCACGCGGTCGATCAACTGGCGCAGGCTGTGCTCGCGCTGCGGCGTGCCCACCGCGCCGCGGAAGTACTTGCTGGTCACGATGTTGGTCGCGTTGACCGACCAGAAGTCGGGGAACTCCACACCGCGCTGCTCGAAGTTGATCGAGCCGTCGCGCCAGTTCGTCATGACGACGTCGCGACGCTCCCAGGTCACCTCGTCGTAGGGGTGCACGCCCTCGGTGGTGTAGACGCGCTCCACCTCCAGGCGCCGCTTGTCCCCCGCGCCGTTCCGGGTGGCGGTCTTCTTGCTGGAGCCGCCAACGGTCTCCGTCATTCCCCGTTCCTCTTTCTTCCGCTACTCGAAATGCCTGGGGGCGGCCGACAACCGGGGTCGAACTCCGGAAACGGCCGCGGGAAGTCTGTGGAGTGCTTATTCGGAGTGCTGCGCGTTGCGCAGGTCCGCGATCTCCTTCTCGAAGTCCTCGACCGAGGAGAAGGACCGGTAAACGCTGGCGAAGCGCAGGTAGGCGACTTCGTCCAGCTCTCTGAGCGGCCCGAGGATCGCGAGCCCCACCTCGTGGCTCGGGATCTCGGCGCACCCGGTGGAGCGGATCGACTCCTCGACCCGCTGGGCCAGCAGCGACAGGGCGTCCTCGTCCACGGGCCGGCCCTGGCACGCGCGCCGGACGCCGGTGACCACCTTGTCCCGGCTGAACGGCTCGGTCACGCCGGAGCGCTTGACCACCGCGAGCACCGCCTCCTCGACGGTGGTGAAGCGGCGCCCGCAGCTGGAGCAGGAGCGTCGGCGGCGGATCACCTGGCCCTCGTCCACCTCGCGCGAGTCGACCACGCGGGAGTCCGAGTTGCGGCAGAACGGACAGCGCACGACTGGCTCACCCCTCCCCGGCGCAGCACCCATCGCGTCAGCCCACGTGATGGGGAAACCCACAACCTGTGGACTAACTACAACGGTGTAACCACTAGATGTAGGGGTCAACCTATGCCCGTCGCCTAGATGGCGCAAGCTGAACCCGGCGTGTCGCGGCCGGCTCGGTCGAGTGAACCTCGACGCACGACGCACCGCGACCCGGCGATCACGGGGAGGCGTCGGCGGCCGGACGCGACGCGGGCCGGCACCCGCACAGGGTGCCGGCCCGCGACCGGACGTCGGTGAGGAGGGGTCAGCCGTCGGTGCGCCCGTCCGGGACGACGAGCGACTGGCCGGGCTTGATCGAGGGGTCGGCGAGCCGGTTCAGCTCCTTGATGCGGAGCACGACCGCCTCGGGGTCGCTGTCCGGCGCGGTGCGCTCGGCGATGTCCCAGAGCGTCTCACCCACCTGGACGTGGACGACGCTGGTGCGTTCGGGGACCGAGGCGGCGCCGGAGGCGAACAGGTAGAGCACGCTGAGCGTGACGGCCGCGAGGACGGCGACGGCGGCGTAGCGGGCGAACTGGACGGCCGGGCGCTGCTCGCGGACGGTGCACGCGGCGGCCTCGGGCGCGGTGGCCACGGCGAGCGGCCGGGGGCGCGGCGTCGTCGGCCGGCGCTGGTCGATCCGGAAGCTGCGCAGGACCCTCGGTCCGGGCGGGAGGGGTTCGCCACGCCGCACGTCCTCGGCCACGGCGCCGTCGACGAGTTCGAACCCGCTCCGCGTACCGACCACCACCGCCATGACGTCCTCCCGTCGCAGGTCAAACGATCATGATCGAACTCTTGTTCGATCGAACGTCCGTGCGAATGTCTACCACTTCGACCGGCGTAACGGGAAGGACACGCCGACACTTACTTCGAACAGGTGTTTGATCTGGACAACGAGTGCGACTACCTTCACAACCGAAGATCGACGTACAGCCGGCCTGGGCGATCGGGACCGGTGAGGAGGGAAGCACTGTGGCTCGCAAGACCGACGACGACCTGCGCATCGCCGATGTGCCCTCCGTGCCCGAACCCGCGGACATCGCGGGCAACGCGGGACTGACCCTGCGCCAGCGCAAGGTGCTCGACGTGATCCGGGACTGGCTGGACCGGTTCGGCTACCCGCCCAGCGTGCGGGAGATCGGCGAGGCGGTCGGCCTCACGTCCACCTCCTCGGTGGCCCACCAGCTGCGCGCGCTGGAGCGCAAGGGCTTCCTGCGCCGCGACCCGAACCGGCCGCGCGCGGTGGGCGTGCTGCCCACGGAGATCGTGACCGGCCTGGACCCGGCGTCCAAGCCGACGCCCGCCTACGTGCCGATGCTGGGCCGCATCGCCGCCGGTGGCCCGATTCTGGCGGAGGAGGCGATCGAGGACGTGTTCCCGCTGCCCCGCGACCTGGTCGGCGAGGGCGAGGTCTTCCTGCTCAAGGTCGTCGGCGACTCGATGGTGGACGCCGCCATCACCGACGGCGACTGGGTCGTGGTGCGCCAACAGCCGACCGCCGACAACGGCGACGTGGTGGCGGCGATGATCGACGGCGAGGCCACCGTGAAGACGTTCAAGCGCAAGGACGGCCACGTGTGGCTGCTGCCGCACAACCCGGCTTACGAGCCGATCCTGGGTGACGAGGCGACCATCCTGGGCAAGGTGACGGCGGTGCTGCGCCGACTCTGAGGGCCGGGAGGTCCCACCCGATCGAGTGACATGCAGGCTTCGGAACCGATCGGCGACTCGGGCGTCCCGTGAAGTAGGAGGAACGCGGGAGGCGGGAGGGGCCGGTCGGTTCCGGCACGTCCGGGGACGGGTTGAGCGACGCCCGGCGAGGGCTGCGGCGCGGCCGGCACTGCGGCGCGGGCGTGGCGTGGCGCGGGCGTGGCGCGGGCGTGGT
>NZ_JBEZBW010000033.1:0-58596 GCF_040647305.1 Saccharothrix sp. NPDC042600
CCACCTCCCCCGCCCCCCGGGCCCCCCCCGGGGTGTGCTACTCGGGCCTGGTGGCGTGCGGGCGGGTCGGCGCCCGGGAGGTGCGGGGGCCCCCCCCGGCCGTCAGCGCGGCGGGCTCAGGAGCCGCTGCGGGTCTCGCGGGCGTGGTCGGCCACGCCCTGGGCCTCCTGCTTGGCGTGCTGCGCGGTCGTGGAGGCGGCCTGCGAGGCGGTTTCCTTGATCTCGCCGGCGGCGCCGGTCGCGATCTCGCGGGCCTCGTCCTTGAGCGCCTGCATGGACTCGACGGCGCTCTCCTTGACCGGTTGGGCGAGTCCGCCCGCGGTCTCGCCGAGTTGTCGGACGGCCTGTTCCTCGACGCGGGTGCGGGGGATGAGGGTGGCCGCGAGCAGGCCGGCGCCGAAGGCGATGACGCCCGCCGCCACCGGGTTGCCCTGCGTCTGCCGCATCGCCTGGCGCGGAGCGTCCTGCACGGCCTCGGCGGCCTGCTGCGCCCGGTCGGCCACGGCGTGCGCGGCGTCCCGCGCCTGGTGCTGGGCGGTGGACGTGGTGTCGGAGGCGGTGCCCATGACGGTCTCCCTCATGCGGGTCAGGCGGTGGCGGACGCCGCGCACGCGCCGCTGCGCCACGCGCTTGGGGCTGGTGTGGTCGACCAGCCGGTTGGCGTCGGCCACCAGCTCGGCGCGCGTCCGCTCGATGTCGTTCTTCAGCTGGTCGGGTGTCGGAGCCATGCCGCGTCCTCCTTGAGCGTCTCGATGGTGCGTTCCGGCTTGGGCGAGACCGTCCGGAGCCGCGTGCGGCCGGCGGAGTACAGGACCGCGCCCGCGATGCCCCACAGCACGGCGACGACGAGCGCCGCCCAGCCCAGGCCGATGAGGTAGGCCAGGCCGAACACGGCGGCGAGGCTGAGCAGCACGGCGGTCATGTACCCGGCGAACCCGGCGGCGGCGAGCATCCCGGTCGCCTTGCCCGCCTTCGTCGCCTCCTGCCGGATCTCCGCCTTGGCCAGTTCGAGCTCCTGGCGCAGGAGGCGGGACAGGTCCTGCGTCAGGTCGCCGACGAGCTGCCCGATGGTGGCGTTGTCGTCCTCGGTGGACGCGCGCGGTTGGGGCGCCTGGCCGATCGGCGCGCCGGTCTGGCCGGTCACGCTGCCCTCAGCGGTCGACATGCGGCCCACCCCCGGTCCGGTCGACGCCCGACTGACCCGGGTAGCCCATCCCGGACGGTCCCGGACGCCCGCTCACGGGGTCGTCCACACCGGACTGGCCGGGGTAGCCCATGCCGGACTGCCCGGCGTGCCCCGGCTGGCCCGAGTAGCCCGGCTGTCCCGAATAACCCGGCTGCCCGGAGTAACCCGGCTGCCCGGAGTACTCCGGCTGGCCGGGGTGTCCCGCGCCGGACTGGCCGCCGGGGTAGCCCATGCCGGCCGCACCCGTGCCGCCGGACTCGAAGCCCCTGCCCGCGCCGACCGCGGTGGGCGTCGGGCTCATCGGCTGGTCCCCGCTGCGCGGCGCGGGCGCCGTCACCTCCGGCGTCGAGGACTGGCGGCCGTCGGACCCGCCGGACGCGGTCTTGGCGACCCGCCCGACCAGGAACCCGGCCACCGCCGCGCCGAGCAGGAACGTGCCCGGCTTGCGGCGGGCGTAGCCCTGCACCGAGTCGAGCAGGCCGTGCGCGCCGCGGTTGTCCAGGAAGTCGGCGGCCTGGCGGCTGGTGTCGGCGACCTGGCGGATCAGCGGGGCCGTCATGGAGTCCGACGACTGGTTGTCGGCCATGCCGCCGAGCTCGTCGGCGATGCGCGTGAGCTGCTGCGCGACCCGTCGAGCCTGGTTCTCGGCCTGGTCGGCGACCCGCGTGCGCATGTCCTGCACGGCGCTCTTGACCTGGTCGGCGGTCTCCCCGACGACCATCTTGGCCTGCTCCCGGCCGGTGGTGACCACGTCGCCGGCGGCCTGCTGCGCGTGCCGGGCCACCTCCTGCTGCTCAGCGGTCCCGGGGACCGCACCCTTGCTGTTCTCGGTCACTTGTGGCTCCTCAGCAGTGCGGTTGTCGTGTGCGAGAGCTACCCGAGCACCGGTGGTCCCAATCGACTTCCGCGCAGGAAAACCATTGGCACACATGGTGTTTCACCGGTCGATCGGTGGGTATGGACGGTGCGGGCGGCGCTCAACCACATTCCGCGTCGACGAGCACGCGCACGAGTGACGCCGCGGAAGGTTCAGCGACGAGCGGGTTCCCGCCGGGTGCGGACCAGTGCCCAGGCGAGCAGCGCCACGCCGAGCGCGCCCACCACGAAGTCCGACCACGGGGGCGCTCCGGCCGCCCGCAACAGCGCGGACACCCCGAAACTCGTGTGCCAGAGCGCTTCCGTGACCGCGGAACCGAACCCTTGGACGAACAGCACCCCGCCCAGCACCCACAGCGCCGTCATGACGAACCCCCTTCGTTTCGATACACCTGTATCGCAACGCTAGCACGATCCGATACGGACGCATCGGTACGCTGTCGCCATGCCCAGGCAGGTGGACCACGAGAGCCGGCGTCGCCGCATCGCCCAAGCGGCCTGCGAACTGATCGGACACGGCGGGCTGGAGGCGGCGACCCTGCGTGACGTGGCGGCCCGCGCCGACGTGTCGCTGGGGGCGGTGCAGCGGTGTTTCCGCACCAAGGAGCAGATGCTGGTGTTCGCGCAGGAACACGTGAACCAGCGGGTCACCGAGCGCGCCCGCGCGCGGATCGCCGGGTCGCCGGAACCGGGCTCGGTCGTGACGATGCTGGAGGAGACGCTGACCGCCATGCTGACCGTGGACGACGAGGACCTGCTCGACGCCCGCGTCTGGTTGGCCTTCACCGCGCACTCCGCCGTGGACCCGACCCTGGCCGCCGTCCAGCGCGGCCACTACGCCGGGCTGACCGACCTCCTCGTCCTCCTGCTCCGGACGGGCCGGGACAACGGGCAGCTCAACCCCGGCCTCGACGTCGAGAGCGAGGCGGACGCGCTCATCACCCTCACCGACGGCCTGACCGTCCAAGTCCTGCTGGGCCGGCACACCCGCGCCTCGGCCCTCACCACCCTCCGCCGCCGAACCGCCACGCTGCGCGCCTAGTCGATCTCGCGCAGCGGGTCGCCGCCGTCGATCAGGAGCCGACCGCCGGGCACGAGTGCCGCGCGGATCCGTTCCCGGGCGAGGACCCCGGCTTCGGGGTGGCGGCCGTCGAGCGCGCCCACCCGGACGGCGAAGGCCAGGTCGAACGGCGGTTCGCCGGGTTCGAGCGCGAAGTCCTCGGCGGCCACGTGCCGGACGCCGAGCAGCCCGGCGGCGATCTCGGCGGCGGCGTTGCGCTCGACCAGGGCGACGCCCTTGGCCGAGCGGTCGATGACGAGGACGTGACCACCGGGCGCGATGCGCTCGCACACCGCCTTCGCCGCGGCCCCCGGCGCTCCGCCGATCTCCAACACCCGCATCCCCGGCCGCAGGGGCAGGGCGTCGACGATGGCGGCGAGCCGCGGCGAAAGCGTGGTCATGTGCTGGTCAACTCCTCGCGACCGGGGAACGTCCGGTCAACGGTACGGGTAGTGGGTGGACTCGACCGCCGCGATGATCCGCCTGTCCTCGTGCTCGGTCACGGTGAGCAGCACGCCGGTGCCGTTGCCCCGGTTCCAGTAGGAGACGCTCTCCGAACCGACGGTCCACTGCCGGTGTTCCTTCGGCGTCGGACCGCCGACGAGCCAGGAGTGCAGCCGTCCCGGGTTGCGCCGCCCGGCGCTGGTGGACGTCCACAGCTGGTCACCCCGGCTGACCGCGCCTTGCATCCTGAACGGCATGCGGTAGGCGTCGTGGGCCTTCAGGGTCGTGGTGCCGAGCCCGTCGGGGATCTGGTTGAGGAAGACGCGGCACGTGCCGGCCCCGCACCGGCCGTCGGTGTACTCCGAGGTCACGAGCAGGTTCGGCGTGACCGACCGGTCCAGCGCGATGGAGGAGAACCGCACGCGCTTGGTGTCCTCGATCTTGCCCACTTGCAGCATGAACAGCGTGGCGCCGGCGTTGGGCGCGTTCCGGTCGGTCTTGTAGACCTTGCGCCAGTCGAACACCTTGATCTGCCCGGTGCACGCGACGAGCAGGTGGTGGCCGTACCACACCGCGCCGCCCGCGTGGCAGTCCACCAGCGTGCCGAAGCGACCGGTGGGCTCCCGCAACGAGATGTGCTTGTAGCCCTCGTGCGCGAAGTTGGGCAGCAAGGAGACCCGTGCCTGCTGCTTCCCGCCCACTTGCCGGTACGAGGTGACGGCCAGCGCCTGCCGGCCGTCGTAGGAGTTCGTCGGCGACGCGTCCGCCGTGCTCGTGATCCCCTGCGGCTTCCAGGCGTTGTCGGTGTCGGAGCCGGACCAGCAACGCTTCTCGGCGTCGGACGGGAGGTGCTGCCCGGCGGCGATCTCGCCGGGGCCGTCGCACGCCCGGGTGGTCAACCGCGTGGCGATGTCCTTGAACGGGACGTGGTGGCCCTTGAGCCGGTTCTCCAGCGCGGTGACCCTGCCCGCGAGGCTCGTCAGGTCCACGGTGAGGTCGATGCCGTCGATCTTCTCCGGTGCGGCGAGCGGTGCGGCGGTGGCCGTGCCGGTGCCGACCGACGCGGCCAGCACCGCGGCGACCAGCCCGCACAGCGCGGTGTTCCTCATGGCTTCCCCCTTCTGTCGCCGGCCACCGTCGCAGGGGGAACTGGGGGAAATCTCGAATCGCCGTCCCAGATTCCTCCCAGGCGCGGCGGCCATGCTGGTCACCCGGCTGATCGGGCCGGAGTCGCACAAGGGGGAACGATGCGAAAACACGTCATGGCACCGTTGGCGCTCGCGCAGATCGTCGGTCTGGTCTTCGCGTTGCCCGCCGCCGCCCAGGAGGAGGCGGCGGGCAACCAGGTCGTCGTCGCCGACCAGGGCACCGGCGGCGTCCGGGGGCAGAAGGTGTCCATCCTCCGGCAGGACGCCGACTGGAACTCGCGTTCGGCCGAGGTGTGGTCCTGGGTGCCGCCGGACCGCCCGGAGTGGGCCGGTATCACCGACGCGAAGGTGCGCACCGACCCGAAGGGGCGGAGGGTCGTGCTGGTGTCGGCCGGGGCCGGCGGCGTCGCGGTGATCGGCGAGCGGAGCAGGAAGGTGATCTGGAGTTCCACGGTCCCGCGCGGCGCCAACGCGCACTCGATCGAGCTGCTGCGCGACGGTCAGATCGTGGTGGCGGGCAGCGGCGACGGCCGGACGGGCAGGGGCGGGGCGCTGTACTTCTTCCCCGCCACCGACCGCAAGACGAGCAGGTACACCCAGAAGATCGATTTCCTCGGCGCGCACGGCGTGGTCTACAACGACGCGCGCCTGTGGGCGCTCGGGTACGGCTCGCTGCGGCAGTACGACATCCGCGAGAACTCCCTGAAGGAGGCCTCGCCCAGGATCACGAAGTTCTGGGCGGGCGGCGTGAGCGAGCCGGTCGGGCACGGTCACGACCTCGCGACGGTCCACCGGTCGGGCTCGCACGAGATGTGGATCACCAACACCCACCACGTCTACCGGTTCGACAAGTACAACCACACCAAGTCGCCGCAACGGTTGACCGACAGCCGCGACGGCGTGCGGGTGAAGGCGGTCGGCAACCAGAACGACGGAACCATGGTGCAGACCCGCCCGCAGGACACCAACAAGGGCCAGTGCCCGCGCGACTTCCAGACGCCGACGGTGTCGATGTTCGACGTCAACGGGCGTGAGCTGCCGTCGAAGACCAGGAAGGGCAGCTGCTTCTACAAGGCGCGGCCGGTCGTCTGGGGGTACTACTGAGTGGTGGCCGTTGCCGTGCGGTGTCGAGTACTTTGGCCGCATGGCAACGGTTTCCGCGCTGACGGTGTACCCGGTGAAGGGATGTGCCGGGGTTGAGGTGGAGCGGGTCGAGGTCGGCCCGTCCGGGTTGGCGCACGACCGGTTGTTCGCCGTGGTCGGGGCGGACGGGGGCGGTCTCTGGCAGGGCGAGACGCCGCGGCTGGCCGTGGTGCGGTGCCACGTGCTGGACGAGGGCGCGAAGCTGACCCTGAGCGCACCCGGCGCCGGCGAGGTGGTCCTGGAAGTGGTGACGGACGGGCCGACGGTGCCGGCGCGGGTGGACAAGTGGCCCGGGTCCGGGATCGACCAGGGCGACCGGGCGGCGGAGTGGCTGTCGGACGTGCTCGAACGACCCGTTCGGCTGGTGCGGGAACCGGTGGGGACACGGGACGAGGACGACCCGACCGCGTTGCACGTCCTGTCGGTGTCGTCGTTGGAGGGTCTGAACGCGCGGATCGCGGCGCGCGGGGGCAATCCCGTGCCGATGGAACGGTTCCGGCCCAACGTGGTGATCAGCGGCTGGCCGGAGCCGCACACCGAGGACCGGGTGGGGCGGATGGCGGTCGGCGGCGTCGAGGTCGGGTTCGGCGAACTGGCGATCCGGTGCGCGGTCACCCTGGTGGACCAGCCGACCGGCGTCCGCGTCGGCCCGGAACCGTTGCGCACCCTGGCCGAGTACCGACGCGAACCGGACGGCGTGAGCTTCGGCCTGAAGGCGGCGGTGCTGACCCCGGGCGAGATCGCGGTGGGCGACACCGTCACGGTCACCGAGTGGCGGTGACGGTGCCGCCTGACGATCAGCCGCAGAAGGTGATCTCCGGGTAGCGGTCCGAAGAGGCGTCCAGGATCGGGCGGTGGCGGTTTCGGAGGTGGGTGTCGAGGAAAGCCGTCACGTACGTGCGGGTGATGGACTGGGTGCGGGCGCCCGTGATGGTCGCGCCGATGTCCACGCCCAGGTGGTCGGCGAACAGGCCCACGTCGGTGAACGACGCGTGCTTCGCGCCGGTGACCGACAGCCAGCGCTTCCAGCCGGACAGCTTCGGGAAGTCCTCCTCCCACGGGTGGCTCGTGCACGGCGGGATCGGCAGGTCCGGCGGGTACGCGCCCAGGAACAGGAACGGGCGCGTGAAAGTCGTGTCCCGCAACGACGTGTAGATGCGGCCGTCGATGTCGAAGCCCGCCTTGATGCGCGGGTCGGCGAGCATGGCGGTCAGGGTGCTGCCGCCGCCCGCCGAGTGGCCGCCCATGGCGATCCGGCTCGGGTCCACGAAACCCGGGCGCTTGAGCAGTTCGTCGATGACGAAGGAAGCGTCGGCGGCCCGGCCTTCGGCCAGCTTCACCCAGAACCCCGGCTCGTGGTCGATCTC
Source organism: Saccharothrix sp. NPDC042600 (assembly GCF_040647305.1). Lineage (NCBI taxonomy): Bacteria > Bacillati > Actinomycetota > Actinomycetes > Pseudonocardiales > Pseudonocardiaceae > Saccharothrix > Saccharothrix sp. NPDC042600. The sequence goes on from NZ_JBEZBW010000033.1 coordinate 7,225, forward strand.
GCACGAGACGCAGCCGGCGAAGCGGCCGTCCGGGAAGCTGGTGCCGTAGTTCTCGTAGGTGTGACCCACCACGGCCACCGCGTAACCGTGGGCGGCCAGGTCCTCGGCCAGGGCGGTGAGGGTCGCCCGGGGCTTGGTGTAGCCGGGGGACAGGACCACCAGGGGACGGCCGTGCGGCCGGGGCAACGGGCGGGCGTCCACCGTCGAGTGGGTGCCGGTCGCGGCCAGGAAGTCCGGGGGCAGGTCGGTCAACCCGCCTTCGGCGAGCATCGCCTCGGACTCCGCCGGCGTCATGTACCGCGTGCGCGGACCGGTGCCCGGCAGTGCCGGGTAGAACAGGTTCACCATCAGCTCGCGGCGTTCCGTCGGCACCCACGGGTCGGCGCGCGACAGGTCCTTCAGGTGGAGGGTCTTGCTGCCCACGGGCAGTGCGCCGGTCGGCGCGGGTAACACCATGGGGCCGGTGGGCGGGCCCGGGTCGGCTTGGGCGAAAGCGGGCAGCGCGGTCACGGCCAGGACGACCGCGGCGGCGACGATGGTGGCGCGCATGGGTTTCCTCTCGTTCGAACCGTCAGGACAGGTGGCGCAGCCGGCGGAAGCAGAACCAGCCCGACAGCGCCGACAACACGACGAACAGGCCCAGCTCCACCCACTGGAGCGGCCAGAACCTGCTGCCCGGCAGGTACACCAGGTGCTGCCGGTAGCCCAGCTCGGTCAACCGGGACATGCACCGGCCGATCGCGCCGCGCTCCGGGAAGGCGTCGCCCGACCCCGGCTTGGGCAGGCACTGGTGGACCGGCTCGGGCAACGGGTGCACCGGCGTGCCACCCGCGTCCACGGTCTCGTTGGTCAACACCCACGCGTCGCTGGGCGCGGCCACGGTCAGCGACTCCAGCACGCCGGACTCGTTGCCGGTGATCTGCCGGATGTTCGACGCCGTGATCGCGACCGACTCGTCCGTCGCGGGCAGCAGGTGCGGGCGCACCAGGAGCGGCACCGCCACCTGCACCGCCGCGAACAGCACCAGCGTCAACGCCATCGCGGCCACGGTCCGGCGCACGACGATCCCGACCGCCACCCCGAGCACGAGCGCGAACAGCGCGTACCCGACCGGCGCGACCCCGCGCGCGGCGAACACCTCGGGCATGATCCGCGCGAGCTGGTCGTTCTCCTTCTCGGCGTACGCGTCGATCGGCGCGGCCCACCACGTGACCGCGAAGCTGAGCAACCCGGCCGACACCACCGCCACCGGCACGCCGACGCCGAACTTCGTCGCCAGCCACCGCGTCCGGGTGACGCTCTGGTTCCACACCAGGTTGTGCGTGCCGGTCTCCAACTCGCGGGTCACCATCGGCGCGCCCCAGAACACGCCGATCACCACCGGCAGCGCGTACACCGCGATCAGCGTGCCGGTGAACAGCACGTCCACGTCGGTGAAGTTCGTGCGGCCGACCAGCTTCGGGCCGGTGATCGCCAGGACCACCCCGATGGCCGCCAACCCCGCCCACACCGACAGCGCCGGCACCCGCAACTGCCGCCACGCCAACCACGTCATCGCAGGACCTCCAGCGCGGGCCGGACCTCGCCCGGGTTGCTCATGTACTCCAGGACCAGGTCTTCGAGGCTCAACCCGCCCACCGCCCACGCCGGGTCGAGGATCGGGCCCTCGGTGCGCACGACGACCGTGGTCTGGCGGTCGGTGTGCTCGGCGGACACCACGTGCTGGTCGGCCGGCATGGTGGCCACGTCCCGGCGGGGACCGGTCAGGCGGTGGTGGGAGGCGAGCAGGTCCTCGACGTCACCGACCAGCCGGACCCGGGACTCGACCAGGACCACCAGGTGGTCGCACACCCGTTCCAGGTCGGCGACCAGGTGGGAGGACATCACCACCGACAGCCCGTGCTCGGCGACGGACTCCATCAGGTCCTTGAGGAACTCCCTGCGCGCCAACGGGTCCAGCGCGGCGACCGGCTCGTCCAGCAGGAGCAGTTCGGGGCGCTTGGCGATGCCGAGGGTGAGCGCCAACTGGGCGCGCTGGCCGCCGGACAGCCTGCCCGCCGCCTTCCCGGGGTCCAGCCCGATCCGCTCGACCCGCCGCCGCGCCAGGCCGGCGTCCCACGACGGGTTGAGGTGCGCGCCCAGCCGCAGGTGCTCCTCGACGGTCAGGTGCGCGTAGACCGGCGTGTTCTGGGCGACGTACCCGACCTTGGCCAACTGCGCGGGCCCGCTGCCCGGCACGCCCCCGCACACCTCGATCGTGCCGGTGGTGGGTTCGAGCATCCCCGACGCCAGGTTGAGCAGCGTCGACTTGCCCGCGCCGTTGGGGCCGACCAGGCCGGTCACGTGCCCGGCGGGGATCTCCAGCGAGCAGCGGGTCAACGCCCACGTGCGCTTGTACTTCTTGCCCAGGCCCTGGGCCCGCAAGGCGGTCACGCTATGTCCTCTCCGGCTTCGGTGCGAAACGTGGCGGCGAACAGCGCCTCGATGCTCTCGTCGTCCAGCCCGGCGCGGCGCGCCTTGGCCAGCCAGCGGCGCAGGTCCTGGCGCAGCGGGGCGAGCGTCGCGAGCGGCACGCCGGTCGAGGACGCGGTCACGAACGTCCCGATGCCCGGCCGGGCGGCGACCAGCCCGGCGTGCTCCAGCTCCCGGTAGGCCTTGAGCACGGTGTTCGGGTTGATCGCGAGGGCCGCGACGACGTCCTTGACCTTGGGCAGCTGGTCGCCCTCCCGGACCAGCCCGAGCCGCAGCGCGTGCCGCACCTGCTGGACCAGCTGCTGGTAGGGCGACAGGCCGGACCTGGCGTCCAGGTGGAACTGGATCACGGTCACCTCCATTTATCTAGCTTCCTAGGACTATAGGAAAATGACGACCGCCCCGCCACCAGTTCATGGCAAGAGGTCGCCGGCCGCCGCGACGGAACGCCGGCCACCCGTGGACCCCGGCCGCCGCAACCCAACGCCGCCGCCGCGAACGCCACCGCCCGCCGCCGCCGCCGCCCGCCGCCGCCCGCCGCTGCCGCCACCCCCGCCGGTCGCCACCCCCGCCGCGACTGGACGCCGGCGCGCGCATGCGCCAAGGTCAAGGGAGCGCAGTGCTGTGACAACGTTGTCAGCCAAGGAGGCCCCTGCCGATGCGACTCCTCCGCCGAGGCACGACCACCCTGCTCGCCCTGGCCCTGCTCGTCCCCGTCCAGCCGGCGCGCGGCGAACCCGCGACCGACCCGACGACCCTGGTCAACCCGTTCATCGGCACGCAGAACTTCGGCAACACCTTCCCGGGCGCGAGCACACCGTTCGGCATGGTCCAGGTCAGCCCCGACACCGGCGGCCAGGGCGGGTACGACTACCTGCAGGACTCCATCCACGGGTTCAGCCAGACGCACCTGTCCGGCGTCGGCTGCGGCGTCGCGGGCGAACTGCCCGTCATGCCCACGACCGGCCCGGTGGACAACGTTGACATCTCCGGCTACCGCTCCCGCTACTCCCACGACGACGAGGAGGCGACGCCGGGCTACTACCGCGTGGGCCTCCAGCGCTACGGCGTGGACGCCGAGTTGACCGCCACCCCGCGCACCGGCTGGCAGCGCTACACCTTCCCCGCCGGCCAGGCGAACGTCCTGTTCAACACGGGCCGCGCCAACCAACAGGTGCTGGACTCGGAGGTCCACGTCGTCGGCGACCGCACGCTGGAGGGCCGCGTCCGCGCCGGGCGGTTCTGCGCGGGCCGGGACGAGCACACCGTCTACTTCACCGCGAGCTTCGACCGGCCCTTCACGAGCTTCGGCACGTGGCGAGGCGCCACGAAGTCACCCGGCGTCCCGGACGCGGCCGGGACGGGCGGCAACGGCGCGTGGGTCACGTTCGACGCCTCCGCCGACCGGGACGTGGTGCTCAAGGTCGGCCTGTCCTACACCGGCGTCGAGGGCGCGCGCCGCAACCTCGCGGCCGAGACCGGCGACTCGCACGACTTCGACGCCGTCCGCGCGCAGGCCCACCGCGCGTGGGTGGACCGCCTGAACCAGGTCGAGATCGAGGGCGGCACACCCGAGCGCCGGACCGCCTTCTACACCGCGCTCTACCACTCGCTGCTGCACCCGAACCTCGCCGGCGACGTGGACGGCCGTTACGCGGGCTTCGACGGCCAAACCCATGTGGCACAGGGCTTCACGCCCTACCAGAACCTGTCGCTGTGGGACACCTACCGCCCGCAGAACCAACTCCTGGAACTGCTCGAACCCCAAGTCGCGCGGGACGTCGCCCTGTCGGTCGTGGCGGCCGGGCGCGACGGCGGCTGGCTGCCGCGCTGGGCGCTGGCCAACAGCGAGACCAACATCATGACCGGCGACCCGGTGACGCCGTTCCTGGTCGAGGCCTGGTCGCGGGGCCTGCTCGACGGCCACGAGCAGGAGGCCTACGACCTGCTCAAGCGCAACGCCACGACCGTCCCGCCCGCCGACTCCCCGTACAACGGCCGGTCCGGCGTCGAGCACTACGCGCAGCGCGGCTACATCCCGTCGGGGCTCAAGCTCGGCGCCGACTGCCGGCACAAGGGCGGCGACAACGACTGCGTCCACCCGGCCTCGGCGACGCTGGAGTACGCGGCGGCGGACGCCGCGCTGGCGGTGATGGCGCGCGGGCTCGGCCACGACGCCGACGCCCGCCTGTTCGAGCAGCGCGGCCAGTGGTACCGCAACCTGTGGGACGGCGAGCACTTCCGGCCCCGGACCGTCGAGGGCACGTGGCTGTCGCCGTACAACCCGGTCGACGCGGCGCACCAGTTCCACGAGGGCGGCGCGTTCCAGTACCAGTGGCTGGTCCCGCAGGACCCCGACGGCCTGGTCGAGCTGATGGGCGGCCGGGCGGCGACCGAACGCCGGCTGGACGCGTTCTTCGCCTACGACAAGCTGCTGGCCGACCCTGCGCGCACCGTCCGGGAAGACTGGATCACCCACCCGTACGACTACTACGGCAAGCCCACCTACAACCCGAACAACGAACCGGACCTGCTCGCGCCGTACTTCTACCTGTCCACGGGCACACCGGCGAAGACCGCGACGGTCGTGCGCGCCGCGATGACGTTGTTCACCACCGGCCCGGACGGCATGACCGGCAACGACGACCTGGGCACGATGTCGGCCTGGTACGTGTTCTCCTCGCTGGGCCTGTACCCGACGATGAGCGGCGGCGACTTCCTGGCGCTGTCCAGCCCGCAGTTCCCGGGCGCGACCGTCCACACCGGACACGGGCGGGCGTTGAGGATCACCGCGCCGGGCGCGTCCGACGCCACCCGGTACGTGCGGAGCGTGTCGTTGAACGGCCGGGACGTCCGCCGCACCTGGCTGGACTGGGACGACGTGGCGCGCGGCGGCACGTTGGCGCACCGGCTGGGCACCGAACCGTCGTCGTGGGGGACCGGCCGGGGCGCCGAGCCGCCGTCGGTCAACCGGGCGCGGCCGGACAGCCGGCGGCACCTCGACGCGTCGCTGCGCCAGAGCGCGGCGGTCCTGCCGACCTCGGACACCGCGCAGGCGGTGACGTTCCCCCTGGACGTCCTGGCGCAGTCGCCGGGCGCGGTGGTGGTGTCGGTCGAGGCGACGGTTCCGGCGGGCTGGCAGGTGGGTCGGGTCCAGCCGATGGTGCTGGTGTCGGGCCGGCTGCCCGTGCAGCGGACGGTGCCGTTGACGGTGACCGTGCCCGCCGGGACCCCGGTCGGCACGTACCCGGTCGAGGTGGTCGTGCGCGGGCCGAACACGGTCACCAGGACCGGGACCGTCGAGGTGCGGCCGGCGGCGAGCTGCGTCGGCGACCCGTGCGCGGTCGACCTGACGCGCGAGCTGAACCACGACGGCACGGCCACCGTCGAGGCCCCCGCGTCCGGCGACTTCGACGGCCAGGGCTGGAGCTACGACGCCGCGCTGCTGCCCACCGGGCCGGTGACCTGGGGCGGGGTGACCTACCTGGCGCCGGACCCGACCGGGACGGCGGCCAACTTCGTGGAGGCGCGCGGCCAGGCCGTGCTGCTGCCCACCGGGCGGCACCGGACGCTGAACCTGGTGGCGGCGTCGCACAACGGCCCGGTCACCACCGCGGTCGCCGTCCGCTACACCGACGGCACGACGGCGGAGCTGCCGATCACCGTGGGGGACTGGGCGGGGTCGGGCGCGACGGTGGTCCTGGGCATGCCGCACCGCATCAAGGCCGGCCGGGGCGTGGACGGCCCGCCGGTGCGGCTGTTCGGCCTGGCCGCGGCCCTCGACCCGGCCAAGACCGTGCGTTCGTTGACACTGCCCGCCGACCCCCGCGTGGAGGTCTACGCGATCACCCTCGCCTGAGCGACGGCGGACCCCGGGCCGGCCGAGCCGACCCGGGGTCCGCGCGGGGTCACGCCACGTCGAAGCGGTCCAGGTCCATGACCTTCGCCCACGCCGCCACGAAGTCGTGGACGAACTTCTCCTTCGCGTCGTCGGAGGCGTAGACCTCGGCCACCGCGCGCAGCTCGGAGTTCGAGCCGAACACCAGGTCCACCCGGCTGCCGGTCCACTTGACCTCGCCGGTGGCGCGGTCGCGGCCCTCGAAGACCTCCGCCTCACGGGAGGTCGGCGTCCACTCGGTCTCCATGTCCAGCAGGTTCACGAAGAAGTCGTTGGTCAGCGACCCCGGCGTGCCGGTCAGGACGCCCAGCTCCGAGCGCTTGTGGTTGGCGCCCAGCACGCGCAGGCCGCCGACCAGCACGGTCATCTCCGGCGCGCTCAGCGTGAGCAGGTTCGCCTTGTCCACCAGCAGGAACTCCGCCGGCAGGCGGTTGCCCTTGCCCAGGTAGTTGCGGAAGCCGTCCGCGGTCGGCTCCATCGCCGCGAACGAGTCCGCGTCGGTCTGCTCCTGGGTGGCGTCGGTGCGGCCCGGGGTGAACGGCACGGTGACCGGCACACCCGCGGCGCTCGCGGCCTGCTCGACCGCCGCGACACCGCCGAGCACGATGAGGTCGGCCAGCGAGACCCGCTTGCCGCCGGTCTGCGCGCTGTTGAAGGTCTCCTGCACGCCTTCCAGCGCGCGCAGCACGATCGACAGCGCCTCGGGCTCGTTGACCTCCCAGCCGCGCTGCGGCTCCAGGCGGACGCGGGCGCCGTTCGCGCCACCGCGCTTGTCGCTGCCGCGGAAGGTCGAGGCCGACGCCCACGCGGTGGTGACCAGCTGAGCCGCGGTCAGGCCGGTGGCCAGGATCTGCTGCTTGAGCGCGGCCACGTCGGCGGCGTCGACCAGCTCGTGGTCCACGGCCGGGACGCGGTCCTGCCAGATCAGCTCCTCCTGCGGCACCAGCGGGCCCAGGTAGCGCTGGATCGGGCCCATGTCGCGGTGGGTGAGCTTGAACCAGGCGCGGGCGAACGCGTCCGCGAACTGGTCGGGGTTCTCGTAGAACCGGCGGGAGATCTGCTCGTACACCGGGTCGAAGCGCAGCGCCAGGTCGGTGGTGAGCATGCCCGGCGTGCGGTTGAGCTTGCCGTCCTCGGGGTCGGGCACGGTGTTGCGGGCTTTGCCGCCCTTCGGGGTCCACTGGTGGGCGCCGGCCGGGCTCTTGGTCAGCTCCCAGTCGTACTCGAACAGGTTGTGGAAGAACCAGTTGCTCCACTGCGCCGGGGTCGGCGTCCAGGTGACCTCAAGGCCGCTGGTGATGGTGTCGCGGCCCTTGCCCGAGCCGAAGGTGTTCTTCCAGCCCAGGCCCTGCTCCTCCAGCGGCGCGCCCTCGGGCTCGGGGCCGACGTGCTGGTTCGGGTCGGCCGCGCCGTGGGTCTTGCCGAAGGTGTGGCCGCCGGCGATCAGCGCGACGGTCTCCTCGTCGTTCATCGCCATGCGGCCGAAGGTCTCGCGGATGTCGCGGGCGGCGGCCAGCGGGTCCGGGTTGCCGTTGGGGCCCTCGGGGTTGACGTAGATCAGGCCCATCTGGACCGCGGCGAGCGGGTTCTCCAGGTTGCGGTCGCCGGAGTAGCGCTCGTCGCCCAGCCAGGTGCGCTCCGGGCCCCAGTACACGTCCTCGTCGGGCTCCCACACGTCCGCGCGGCCACCGGCGAAGCCGAAGGTGGTGAAGCCCATGGTCTCCAGGGCGCGGTTGCCCGTGAAGATCATCAGGTCGGCCCACGAGATCTTGCGGCCGTACTTCTTCTTGACCGGCCACAGCAGGCGGCGGGCCTTGTCCAGGTTGCCGTTGTCCGGCCAGCTGTTGAGCGGGGCGAAGCGCTGCATGCCCGCGCCCGCGCCGCCGCGGCCGTCGTGCACGCGGTAGGTGCCCGCGCTGTGCCACGCCATGCGGATCATGAACGGCCCGTAGTGGCCGAAGTCGGCGGGCCACCAGTCCTTCGAGGTCGTCAGCACCTCGTCGACGTCCTTGGCCAGGGCGTCGAGGTCCAGGCTGAGGAACTCCGCGGCGTAGTCGAACTCCCCGCCCATGGGGTTCGCGACCACCGGGTGCTTGCGCAGGATCTTCAGGTTGAGCTGGTTCGGCCACCAGTCGCGGTTGCTGCCGCCCTCAGTCGGGTGGTTGAAGCGACCGGCGGAGACGGGGCAGCCGGCGGCGCCCTCCTCGTTCAACTCTCCGATGACGGCGTTCGGGGTGTCGGACACGGGCATCCCTTCGGGGGAATTCAGGCGGTTGCGGACTTGCAGGCGGGACAGGTGCCCCAGTAGACGACCTCGGCCTCGTCGATCGAGAAGCCGTGGTCGTCGGACGCGGTCAGGCAGGGCGCGTGGCCGATGGCGCAGTCGACGTCGGCGATCACCCCGCAGGACCGGCACACGACGTGGTGGTGGTTGTCGCCGACGCGCGCCTCGTAGCGGGCGACGGAACCCGGCGGCTCGATGCGTCGCAGCAGGCCGGCGGTGGTCAGGGCTTTGAGCACGTCGTAGACGGCTTGGTGGGACACCGTGCCGAGCCGGTCCCGGACGACGCCGATGATCGAGTCGGTGTCGGCGTGGGGATGCTCGTGCACCGCGGACAGCACGGCCATCCGGGGGCTCGTGACGCGCAGCGAGGCGCGGCGCAGCATCTGCTCGAACTCGGAGGCCGTGGGCACGGCGGCAGTCTTGCGGATTTTCTGGAATCAATCAAGTTTGGCTCGGTGAACCCTGCCTGAACAGCGGTTGCGTCCGGCGTGCCGGCAGCTTCCGGCCACCCGCCGCCACCTGCGGTGATCAACGATCACGATGGGCGGTGCGGCGTTCGCCGATGGGCCGGTGAGGACTGCGGATGCGGCCGAACCCACCGAGCCCGTTGCCGGCGCGGCCCGGCCCCGCCCCGCCGCGAGCCTGCGGTGAAGCCCCCGGCGCGCGGGCCGGGGGCTTCTCGGGGGACCTACTGCTTGGCGTAGGTCGTCAGGCCGGTGAAGTCCAGCATCACGCACTTCTCGTCGCCGACGACCCACGCGTCGTGACCGGGCTCGATCAGGACCGCGTCGCCCGGCCCGGCTTCGGCCTCGGTGCCGTCGTCCATGCGCACCCGCATCCGGCCCGACAGCACGTAGCCGGTGTGCAGGGACTGGCAGGACTCGGTGCCGGCGATCGGCTTGACGTCGGTCGACCAGCGCCACCCCGGTTCGAACTCGGCCCGGCCGGCGGTCGTGCCGCCGAGGGTGACCAGGTCGATGTGGCCGTGCGGGAACCGGCGGGTCTCTTCGGGGGATCGCAGGCTCTTGGCCGCCAGGGTGCTCATCGCGCTCACCCCTGCGTGACCGGGTAGATCTCGTCGGCCACCAGGCCGTGGGCCTCCCGGTGCACCCGGTGCGCGGCCTCCGCGTCCGGGGCCTCCACCAGGCAGAACACCTTGCCGGCGTGGTCGTCCACCCAGTAGTTCAGGTACTTCACGCCGTACTGGTCCTGCGTGCGCACGTCGGCGGCGTGCGCCTCGGCCACGTCCCTGGCGGTCGCGCCCTCGGGCAGGTGGTTGTGCACGTCCATGAACAGCATCGCGCCCTCCTCGGGGTTGTCGGTCGCGTGCGGGGCGACGCTAGGCCGCGCGGCGTTCCCCGAGCGTTCCCGCCGGTCCGGGCGTACGGTGTCGCCATGCAGGCCACCTGCCGGGTGCGCGTGCTCGGCGGGTTCGGCGTCGCGGTGGACGGCAGGCCCGTCCCCACCGACGCCTGGCGCAGCAGGCGAGCCGCCGACCTGGTGAAGCTCCTGGCGATCGAGGCCGGGCACCGGATGCACCGGGAACAGGCGATGGCCTCGCTGTGGCCGGAACTGCCCGCCGACGCCGCGGGCGCGAACCTCCGCAAGGCCGTCCACTACGCCCGCCGCGCGCTGGGCGGCCCGGAGGCGATCGACGTCACCGGCCACGTGCTGACCCTGTGGCCGGGGGCGGTCCTGGACTGCGACCTGGAGCGGTTCGACCGTGCCGCCGACGCCGCGCTGGCCTCCGGCGACGCCTCGACGTGCGCCGCGGCGGCGGCCCTCTACGGCGGCGACCTCCTGCCCGAGGACCGCTACGAGTGGTGGGCGGAGGAGCGGCGCACGAAGGTCCGCACCCGGTACCTGGCGTTGCTGCGCGCGGCGGGCGACTGGACGCGGTTGCTGGAGCTGGACGAGACCGACGAGGAGGCGCACCGGGCGTTGATGCGGCGGCACCTGGCGGCCGGCCGGCGGCGGGAGGCGTTGCGGCAGTTCGAACTCCTGCGCCGGGCGCTGCGCGAACGCATCGGCGTGGGACCGGACGCGGAGACCGTCGCCCTGTACGAGTCGGCCCTGGCCGAGGGCGCCGACCCGCCGTCGGTCGCGCAGACCGCGGCCGTCACGCTGGCCAACGGGCTGGTCGCCTGGGGACGCCGCAACCTCGCCGAGGCCGAACGGCTGGCCAGGCGGGCGCGGGCCCTCGCGCTGGACGCCGGCCTCGGGCACGAGCTGGGGGAGGCGTCCACCCTGCTGGCCCTGGTCGCCTACGCGCGCGGGACGTGGCACGAGCAGTTCCGGCGCGAGTTCGTCGACTCGGTGCGCCGCTCGACCGAGCTGGAGACGGCCGTGTTCGACGCCCACCTGTGCTTCCAGGAGTTCTACCTCTACGGCCCGGAGGGGCACGAGGGCGCGGAGGCGTTCGGGCGGGACCTGCTGGCCATCGCCACCGCGGCCGGCTCGACCGGCGGCCGGGCGTTGGCGCACCTGCTGCTGGGCGAGTTCGCGCTCCTCTCGGGCGACCTCGACGGCGCGGCGGCGCAACTGTCCCGGTCGTTGGTGGCGGCCGAGGCGACGGGGAGCGCGTCGGCGCAGAGCATCGCGCTGGAACGGGCGGCCGAAGCGCGGGTCCGGCGGGGCGACCGGATGGCGGCGGTGGCGTTGCTGGACCGGGCGATGCCGCTGGCGCGGGCGTCGGGCATCCGTTCGCACCTGGTGATCCGCGTGCACGGGTTGCGCGTGCTGGCGGCGGGCGGCGTGGTGGACGCGTTGAGCGCCGTGCGGGAAGGGGAGCGGCTGCTCGCGTCGGAGCACGTGTGCGACCCGTGCTCGATGGGGTTCCGGACGGAGGCGGCGCGGGCCTGCGCGCGGGCGAACGACCCGGGGCGGGCGCGGCGGCACCTGGCCGAGGCGGAGCGGATCGGCGGGCTGTGGCAGGGCGGGCCGTGGACGGCGGCGCTGTGGGAGGTGCGGGCGGAACTGCGGCGGGCGGCCGGGCAGGCGAGCCAGGCGGCGGCGTTGTTCCTGGAGGCCGCCGACCAGTTCGCGCTGTTGGGGCGGCCGTGGGAGGCCCACCGGTGCCGGGCCGCCGCGGACGCGTGAGTCTCAGCGGCGGCCGTTCAGCGCCATCCTGGTCCACGTGTGGCGGCGGCCCCGGACGGCCACCGAGTAGGCGTAGAGGAGTTCCGGGTCGCCCATGCCCGGCAGGAAGCAGTCGCCGATGTGGTGGGCGTCCACGCCGATCTCCTTGGCGTTCAACGCCAGTTGGGGCACGACCGTGGTGTGCGCGCCCTCCTGGCTGGTGCCGATCGCGCCCATCACGACCGCCCCCGCTTCCTGCACCGCCGCCACGGACTCGGCGGCGGCCTCCCGGGTGACGCCGGGGAGCGTGCCCGGCAGCGGGATGATCACGCCGTCCGCGCCGGCGTCCACCAGGGCGGTGAGCCGGGCGGTGGTGACGCGCTCCCGGTGGCCGGCGTGGTGCATCTTGCCCGTCCACAGGGCGGTGTCCGGGTCCAGCGCGGCGCGCAGGGCGCTGGTGGCGCGGGTCAGGCCGTCGAACGTGCCGTCGGTGCTCGGGTTCGCGGTCAGCGTGATCAGGGCCGCGCCCGAGTCGGTGAGCCGGCGCGCGGACTCCGGGGTCGCGCGGCGCAGGCGGGGCACGTCGCCGGGTTCCAGGTTGACGCCGATGGGCCTGCCGACGCGGTCGGCCAGCGCGGCGAGGTCGGGGACGGTGCCCAGGCCGGGGAAGTGGAAGCGCTCGCCGTCCCAGACGCGGTCGATCATGTTCAGGATGAGCACGTCCGCGCCGAAGGCGGCCATCAGCTCCAGGTTGTGCACGGCCGGGCCGGTGGGGGCGAACGCCAGGGCGGCGCGGTCGGCGAAGACCTCGGCGACCATCGTGCGGCCCTCGCTCGCGGCGACGGCGGCGGTCAGGTGCCGGCCGCGCAGGGCGGCGAGGGCGTCGCGGTCCAGGTCCAGGATGCGGGTCACGGCGACTCCTTTGGTCTAGACCATGCGAGTATCCGCCCGCTGTCAAGGACGGCGTTGTAAGGTGTGCTCCACAGTCCCACGTCGATGGCTCCGGGCGCGCCGCGAAGCGTCCGTCACCGATGGAATCCCTTGTTCCGCGGCGGGAGGCTCGCTCCCGCACGCCATGAGCGCGATCCGCGTGCGCACCCGCGAGGACCTGCGGGCCGCACGCCGCCGCCGTGCTCACTCCTGTTGGGGCCACCTGGTGGCCGCGCCGTTGTGGCCGATGCACGGCGAGAACCTGGGCACGCTGCTGCGCACGTGCGACGCGGTCGGCGCGTGCCTGGCCGTGCCGCGCCTGCCGTGGGTCCCCGAAGCCCTCGCCCGCGGCAACACCCTGCGCCGCCGCACGTGCGTGCACTTCACCGGCGACCCGGTGCGCTGGCTGGCCCGCCGGCGCGCGGAGGGCGTCCGGGTCGTCGGCGTCGAACTGGCCGAGGGGGCGGTGCGGCTGGCCGACCTGCCGCCCGCGCGCGAGCCGACCGTGGCCGTGCTGGGGCACGAGCGGCACGGCATCCCGCCGGAGGCGCTGGACCTGCTCGACCGGGCCGTGGAGATCCCGATGGTCGGCCACGGCACCACGCTCAACGTCGCCGTCGCCGGGTCGCTGGTGCTCTACAAGCTCGCCGGTCTGCTGTGAGCGGCGCCGGAGCCGGGCGTGCGCGAACCGTGCCGCGGCGCGCCCGGACGGCGTAGATTGCGCGGCCATGCGCGTGCTCTTCGTCAGCCTGGCGTCGGTCGGCCACACCTACCCGCTCGTCCCCCTCGCCATCGCGGCCCGCGCCGCCGGCCACGAGGTGCACTTCGCGGCCGGCGAGTCGGTGCACGCCCCGCTCGACGCGCACGGCCTGCGCCCCTTCCGCCCCGCGGACGCGTTCTCCGAGATCTACGCCGAGGACCTGGCCCCCGACCTCGCCCGGCTCGAACCCGACCTGGTCGTGCACGGGTGGGGCGTGCCGGGCGCGGCGGAGGCGGCGCGGGCGGCGGGCGTGCCCGGCGTGTGGCACGGGTTCGGGCGGATGTTCCCCGAGGGCATCGGGCTGGAGCGGCCGACCGGGGGAGTGCACCTGGACATCTGTCCGCCCTCGTTGCAGGACAAGGACTTCCTCGCGCAGGAGCGGGTGGCGCTGCGCCCGGTCGCCTTCTCCGAACCCGCGCGGCCCGTGCTGCGCGACGGCCGTCCGCTGGTCTACCTGACCCTGGGCACCGCGTTCGGCACGCCGGAACTGCTCACCGCCGCCGTGCGCGGGCTGGCGGCGCTGGACGCCCACATCGTCGTCGCGGCCGGCCGGGTGCGCCCCGACCGGCTCGGGACCGTGCCGCACAACGTGACCGTGCGGGACTGGGTGGCGCAGGCCGACCTGTGGCCGCACGTGGACGTGGCCGTGCACCACGGCGGCAGCGGCACCACGCTCGGCGCGCTGGCCGCCGGCGTGCCGCAGGTGCTGCTGCCGCAGGGCGCCGACCAGTTCGCCAACGCCGACGCGGTCGCCGCGGCGGGCGCGGGGCTCGTGCTGGACGACCCGGACGCGATCGCCGATCTGACCTGGAAGGTGTTGGCGGGCACCGACTACCGCGACGCGGCCCGCGCGGTGGCCGACGAGATCGCCGGCATGCCCTCGCCCGACGAGGTCGCCCAGCGACTGCCGGACCTCACGGGATGAGCCCGGCTTCGTGGGCGACGATGGCCGCCTGCACCCGGTTGCGCACGTCGAGGTGCTTGAGGACGGTCGCGACGTAGACCTTGACCGTGCCCTCGACCAGGTTCAGCCGGGCGGCGATCTCCGCGTTGGACAGCCCCGCGCCGACCAGGCCGAGCACCTCCCGTTCGCGGGCGGTCAGCCCGGACACGCGGGCGCTCGCGTGCAGCCGGGGGCCGCGCCCGGACAGGTGGTCCAGGACCCGCTTGGCGACCAGCGGCGACAGGTACGCGCCGCCGGACGCGGCGGCCCGCACGCCGGCGATGATCTCGTTCGGGTCGCCGGTCTTGAGCACGAACCCGCTCACGCCCTCGCCCAGCGCGCGGGAGATGTGGGCGTCGTCGGCGAACGTGGTCAGGACCAGGCACGCGGTGCCGGTGTCCAGGTCGCGGATCCGCGCGGCGGCGTCGAGACCGTCCAGGCCGGGCATGCGGATGTCCAGCACGGCCACGTCCGGGCGATGGGCGCGCACCAGCTCCACGGCGTCCCGCCCGGTGCCGGCCTCGGCGACCACCTCGACGTCGTCCGCCGCCGCCAGCACCGCCCGCACGCCCAGCCGCACGACCGCCTCGTCGTCGGCCACCACCACCCTGATCACGCCCGCATCATCGCCGGTCGTCACGGGCCGCGCCGGAGCAGGGCCTTGTCCACCAGCCGCCCGTCGCGGAAGCACACCCGGTAGAGGTCCAGGCGGCGCTCGTCGAACGGGTTGGCGTGGGTGCTGAAGTGCCGGCAGGCCGCCCCCGGCGGTGGCGGCGGCACGTCGTCGGGCGAATCGACCCGGTCGCGGCGCGGCAGCACCACCTCGGACTGCGGTTGGCCCACCCGCAGTCGCGCGAAGTACTCGGGGTCGAGCACGGACGTGGCGGCGTCGTACACGAGGTACGAGAGCACGGCGAGCACGATGGCGGCGGCGATCCCGGCGGTGGCCAGCACGGTCCGCCGGGCACTGCGCCGCACCTGCCGCTCCACCTCGACCCGGTGCCGGTGGGGGACGTTGGTGACGGGCTTGGCGGGCAGGTGGGCGGCGACCTCGAACCCGCCGGTGCGGGGACCGGCCGAGAAGGCGCCGCCGACGAGGGCGACCCGCTCGGAGAGGCCGAGCAACCCGCTCCCGCCGCTGGGGAGTGCGGCGGATGCGTGGTTCTCGGCGCCGGTGGTGATGCGCAGCGCGAGGCCGTCGTCGGTCCGGCGCAGGTCCACCGCGACCGGTGCGCCGGGAGCGTGCTTGATCGCGTTGGTGACGGCCTCGGTGAGCACCCGGTGGGCCGTCCGCGCGATCACCGGGTCCACCTCGCCCATCCCGTCGCCGGTGACCTCCACCCGGAGCCCGGACCGCCGGGCCCGCGCCACCACGTCCTCCACCGACTCGGCCGGCTCGGGTTCGCCCGCCCGCAGCAGCCCGACGACGTCCGCGAGCCGCTCGGCGGCGGAGGTGACCGCG
The DNA here is from genome assembly GCF_040647305.1 of Saccharothrix sp. NPDC042600. Classification (NCBI taxonomy): domain Bacteria; kingdom Bacillati; phylum Actinomycetota; class Actinomycetes; order Pseudonocardiales; family Pseudonocardiaceae; genus Saccharothrix; species Saccharothrix sp. NPDC042600. The sequence continues at coordinate 23,052 of NZ_JBEZBW010000033.1, forward strand.
CCCCGCGCCAGCCGGGCCGCCTCGCGCTGGTCGGCCGCCAGGCTCGGCGCGACCTCCAGCGCACCCACCAGCAGGGCCGCCTGCGCCAGCTCGTGCCCGACCAGGTCGTGCATGTCCGCGGCCAACCGCGCCCGCTCGCGGTCGCGGACGTGGTCGGCCTCGCGTTCCAACTGCTCGGCGCGCGCCCAGCCGGCCTCGACCATCGCGGTGTACTGGCGGCGGTAGCGGCCCACCGTCCACGGCACGGCGGCGAACGCGGCCATGCCGGACGCGGCGGCCACCGACGCGTCCCCCGCGCCCGTCACCACGACCGTCGTCGTCGCCGCGCCGGCCGCCAGCAGGACCAGCGCCACCGCACCGCGCTCACCGTCGACCGCGTGCCGCCCGGCCAGGAACGCCACCACGACCAGGCCCGTCGCCAGCAACCCGGCCGCGACCGTGCTGTCCACCGCCGCCCGCGCCAGGAACGCGACCTGCCACGCCACCGCCGCCACCACCAGCGCCGTGACCGGCCGCCGCCGCGCCAACGGCACCGCGACCGCGAGCACCGCCACCCACGCGGCGGCCTCCCACGGCGGCACCCGGCCGGGCCGCGCGGTGACCACGCCCCACGCCAGCGGCAGCGCCGCGACCACCACCCACAAGATCACCCGCACGCCGGGCATCATCTCCCACCCAGCACCACCGCGCCCGCGTCGTGCGCCCGCAGCCGCACCACCACCGGCGTCACCGCCCGCGCCACGACCGGCACGAGCACCGCCACCCCCGCGCCCAGCGCCAACCCCGCCACCACGTCGTGCGGGTAGTGCACCCCGACGAACACCCGCGACGCCGCCGCCACCAGCGCCAGCCCGACTCCGACCCGCCACCCCGACCACGCCAGCGCGACCGCCGCCGCACCCGCGATCGTGGCGTGGTTGCTCGGGAACGACCAGTCGCCGACCCCGGGGCACGGCACGACCGTCGCCACCTCGCCCAGCACGCGGCACGGCCGGTCCTCCCGCCACACCTCCTTCACCCCTTCGCTGACCAGGTACGCCACCGCGGTCACCACCGGCCCGACCAGCGCCCGCGCCATCACCGCCGCGTCCCGCCCCCGAGCCCGCCACCACACCAGCACGAACAGCACCGCGAACACGCCGATCACGGCCTCGGTCGCGATCGCGGCCACGACCCGCACCGGTCCGGGAGCCGCCGCACCCAGCCCGGCCAGGTCCAGGTACCACTCGGCGCTGACATCCGGCACGTCCTCGACGGAAATCCCCTCCGCCACAACGGTCTTCATCACGGCACCGACGCTACGAAGATCGACATCATCGCGCGTCGGCCCGCGGTCGCGAGCGGACCCTGCCGTTCGACAGGGCCGCGGACCTGCCTTCTGCTAGCGTCGCGCCACCGAACCTTGGGGGGGATCACGGTGTCTGACAGCTTCCTCGTGGCCACGCGCATTCCCATGTCCCGCGAGGGCTTCGAGCGGTGGCTGGACACGCCCGTGCCGGGCCTGGACGTGATCGCCAACCCGGAGGCCATGTTCGACGGCTGGTTGTGGCACGGCGACCGCCGCGACGACTGGTCGACGCCGGAGCTGACGCCCCGCGCGTTCCTCGCCGACCGCGTCGAGCAGGCGTGCCAGGGCAAGCCGGCCGTGACGGTCCTGCTGCACCGCGACGGCGCGCTGGAGGCGTACCTGTTCGACATGGGCTACCGGCGGCCGGTGGTGGACGCCGCGCTGCTCATGTTCGCGGGGGCCGGCGCGGTCAAGTCCGATCCCGCCGAGGACACCGTGCTGTTCTGGGCCGAGACCGGCGGGAACCTGTTCGACGCCGACGACGACGGCTGGCTCGCGGTCCTCTCGGTGGGCCGGGACGGGGCGCGGTTCGTGGCCGACCGCGACCTGACCGACGTGGTGGCGGGCCTGCGGCCGGCCGAGGACGCCTTCTTCGACCTGGTCGCGGTGCTGGCCGAGGAGGAAGAGGACTGGGACTCCGACGAGCCCTACCGCACCGGCACGCCGCGCGACCCCGCCCACGTGGACCCGGCGGTCCTCGCCACGCCCTGACCCCGGGCCGTGTGCGATGCTGGCCCGGGGACGAGTCGTTCGGGGGTGGGATCGTGGCGGCCAAGCGCAAGAGCGGGATCGCGCCGTACGTGGCGCTGCTGGTCGCGCTGATCATCTTCGTGCCGCCGTTGCGCGAGGCGGTGGGCGAGCTGCTCGCGCCGCTGGTGGACATGCTGCCCTGGCGCGGTTGAGCCTCGTCGCGTGGCCTCGGCGGCGTTCGCGCGCACACCTGAAGTCGATCTTCGCCAGAACCGGTGCCCGCAACCGCCGCACGCTGCTGTCCCACGTGCTGGGGACATGATCGCCCGGCACGTAGTGTGGTTCGCGTGGAGCACTTGGGGGAGTGGGTTCGGGGTTGGGCGTTGTGCCGGGACACGCCGGACCCGGTCGAGGAGCACGACGGGTTCCGGGTGGACGTCGGCCAGGCGGGGCACCGCGTCCGGTACGTGGTCAGGGGCACGGGGTCGGTGCGCGAGCGGGCGGCGCTGACCGCCCCGGGAACGTGGTTGAAGGTGGCCGCGCCGCGGGAGGACGTGCTGTCGCTGCTCGGTCCCGAGTGGTCGGTGGGCGCGCCCGAGTACCTGATGAGCGTCGCCCTGGAGGGCGTCGGCGCGCCGGGGGCGGCACCGGACGGGTACCGCGTCGAGGTGGTGGGGGAGCGCGGGTTCCGCGAGGTCGTGGTGGTGGGGCCGGGCGGTGAGCCGGCCGCGCGGGGACGGTTCTCGGTGCGTGGTGGTGCCGCGGTGGTGGACCAGGTCGTGACCGAGCCCGAGCACCGGCGGCGTGGTCTGGGGAAGCTCGTGATGGGACTGATGAGCGTGGCCGCCGCGTGGCGCGGGGCGCATGTCGCCGTGTTGGTGAGCACGGTCGAGGGGCGGTTGTTGTACGAGTCGCTGGGATGGCGCGTCGAGTCCGATGTGGTCGCCGCGCACGTGCCCGAGCTGTGAAGTGTGAACGGACCTCGTTGCTGCGCATGGAGATCTTGTCGGCACGCGTGGAGGTTGCGGTCCGGAGCCGAAGCGCCACGCAGCGTGCGTGAATCATAAGATTTTTCGCGAATTGTGGCGCGCGTTACTTGACTTGCCGGTAACACAACGGTTTGACTCCCGCGTAACCGAAAAAGTCCCCGAACCGCAACACAACCCTGCGGCGCGCCTCCCCGACCGCGCGCCGATCGGGAGCCCCGAACTCCCCCGTACCCCCGCGGCGTGACCCGGCACGGCCAGAGCCTGCTGCCCGCCGCCCGCAAGGAGTCCCCACCATGCCCTGGTTCCAGGCTGCCCGCGCGCTGGTCGCGGCAGTGCTCGCCCTGGCGGGCCTGTCCACGTCCCCCGTCACGGCACCCGTCTCGCCCGCCGGCCCCCCGAGCGGTTCCACCGCGCCGACGACCGCGAGCACCACCACGACGACGGGCACCACGACGTCGTCGAACAGCACGACCACCACGACGTCGCGCCCGACGACCACGACGGTCCCCACCACGGCGACGACGTCCACGACGTCCGGCACGGCTCCGCAGACGGCGGACGGGCGGGTCCGCTCGTTCTGGCTGCACATGAACAGCACGCCCACGACGGACGAGATGATCGCCACCGAGGCGAAGCGGCGCAGCTACGTCGTGCTCAACGCGTGGGAGGGCGAGCTGGCCCGGAAGTTGAAGGCGGCCAACCCGAAGCTCCAGACGTTCGTCTACAAGGACCTGACCTCGACGCGCAGCTACGCCTGCCGCAACGGGGAAGATGACGCGCAGTTGCCCACCGGTGTGGGTTACTGCGACGCCGACAAGAACCACCCCGACTGGTTCTTGCTGGCGCCGGGCGGGCAGCGCTTCGAGTACAGCGGCTACTCCGGGCACTGGCAGATGGACGTCGGCAACCCGGCGTACCAGAACGCCTGGGCGGACAACGTGGTCGCGAGCAGCAAGGGCGTGTTCGACGGAATCTTCATGGACAACGCCCTGTTCCCGTGCGACGCCTACCACTCGGGCACGTGCCCGGCGAAGTACCCGACCAACGCGTCCATCCAGGACGCCTACAAGTCGATGCTCGCCAACACGAGGGCGAAGTTCACCGCGGCCGGGCTGAAGACGGTGGCGAACCTGTCCAACGCGCGGCTGCACACCGGTGCGTGGGACGCCTACACCGAGCACCTCGACGGTGGCTTCGACGAGTGGTGGCTGACGTTCTCGGACAGCGATCTGTTGTCGGAGTACCCGGAGGGCTGGAGCCGGCAGGTGGCGGAGATCGCGTCGAACGAGGCGCGCGGCAAGATCACCTGGGTGCAGCCGCACTTCAGCCGTGGGGCCGAGCAGCCGTTCCGGTACGCGTTGGCGAGCTACCTGTTGGCGAGTGGTGGTCGGTCGGCCATCGCGGAGATCGACGTCACGGACGGGTATGACAACGCCTCGCCTTGGCACCCGGAGTACGACTGGGAGTTGGGTGCGCCTAGCGGGCCGTACAAGGCGTTGGGCGGCAACGTGTTCCGGCGGGACTTCGCGTGTGGTGTGGTGATCGTGAACGCCAACCGGACCGGGTCTCCGGCGGTGGGGGTGGATCTGGGTGGGTCTTACACCAACGCCAAGTCTTCGCCTGTGTCGTCTGTGGCTTTGGCCGGTACTTCCGGTGAGGTGCTTCGCAAGTCTTGCTGAGCCCGTTGCGCTGCGCGTTCGTTTGAGAGATCCGGGAGCTTCGCTTCGCCCTTAAGATCAAGGTTGAAAGATCAAGAGCGAAGATCAAAAGCGAAGAGCGAAAAGCGGCGCTCGCCGCGCGGCAGGCCCCCGGGGGTGGAAGGGCGTCGGTTCGTCCCCCGCACGGCCTGCCGGAGGCAACCACAGATCGCCGGGGTCGTCCAAAAAACTTTCGCTCGTTCCTCGCGAAACTTTTTCAGGCCGACCCCGGTGATCTGTGGTTGGGCTGCGCCCAGGCCGTACGGGGGACGAACCGAGGCCCTTCCTGTGGCTGATAGCCCTTCAGAACTGCGTCCGTGGCGCGGAGTGGGTGGTTAGCAGCCGCCGCAGTTGTAGTACGTCACGTCCCAGTGGTTGCTTTCCAGGTAGTAGATGTTGCCGGAGCCTGAGCGCCACTTGTTGCTGCCGATGTACGTGAAGTTGTTGCGGATGTAGTTGCCCACGCACGTGTAGAGGCTGTAGTCCAGCTTGTAGCCGTTCCAGTGGCTGTACGTGCCGCTCGCGTGTCCCGTCTCCGTGCCACCCGTGATGTTCAGGGCGCAGCCGCTGGCTCGTTTCAGCGTCTCCGCGCCCTGGACGGTGGTCAGGTTGATCTGTTCGAACGACGTGCACGTGGAGTTGTAGCGGTCGCTGCAGCCACCGCTGGAGGACCACGTGATGCCCGCGGCGCGGAAGCGGGCGGCGGCTTCCGAGTGGCTGAGCTTGGTGACCAGGGCTGTGACGGGGGTGTCGGTGGTGGGCTGGTGCACGGGGTCGCGTTCGGTCGGGGTGGCCGTGGCGACCGTGGTGCCGGCCAGGGTGAGCAGGGCGGTGGTGAAGAGGACTGTTGCGGCGCGGAGCAGGGGGTGGTGGCGCATGGCAGGGAGTCCTTTCGGTGGACGGCCGCCAGTGAGGGTAGTGGTTGGCTTTTGACCGGCGCAGCGGCCAAGTGGGAGGTTGTTCACCGGGCCGCTTCGGGGTGCCGCAGGTCAGAGGCTCGTGCGGAACGGGCCGGTGACCTCGTAGGTGATGCCGCCGCTGCTCGAACCGGTCGTGCCGCGCTGGGAGGAGAAGTACAGGCGGTCGCCGGCGGGGTTGAACGCCACGCCGCAGATCTCCGACGACGACTGCCCGGTGATCCGCAGGAACGGGGCCACCACGTCGTTCGGCGTGATCACGCAGATCTCCATGTTGCCGCCGTCCTCGGCGACGTACAGGTCGCCGACCGCGGCGCCGGTGATGTTGTCCACGCCGGTCAACGGCGGGTTGGACGTGAGGTTGTCGTCGTAGGCCACGGCGATGGTGTTGTTCACCGCGTTGTACGCCCACACCTTGTTGTCGCCCTTGGTGGTGAAGAAGCACGTGCCGTTGCGGTAGTACGCGCCCTCGCCGCCGTTGAAGACCTTCGCGCCCGACACCTGCCGCCGGGTGCGGGTGGGGCTGCCGTCCGGGTCGGGCACGGTGGCCCACGACAGCACGCCGTTGACCTCGCGCAGCACCTGGAGGCTGCCCGCGGACAAGTCGCCCCACGTGGTCGGGACGAACCGGTAGAAGCAGCCGTTGCTCTCGTCCTCGGTCAGGTAGATCACCTTGCGGTCCGGGTCGCACGCGGCGGCCTCGTGCTTGAACCGGCCCATCGCCGGGCGGCGCACGGCCGGGTTCACGCCGAACGGGTCTGTCTCGTAGACGTACCCGAGGTCCACCTCCTCGCACGACAGCCACGTGCCCCACGGCGTGTCGCCGCCCGCGCAGTTGCGGTTGGTGCCGGTGAGGATGCTGTACGCCCCGGTGATCTGGCCGGTCGAGGAGAACCGCACCGCGCCGGCGCCACCGGCCGGCGCGGCCATCTCCGCGTTGGACACGTAGATCCAGCCGGTCCCGTCGGCGTAGCACGCGCCACCGTCGGGGGCGCTGTGCCACACGTAGCCGGTGCCCGGCACCGTCTGGGTGGACCGGGCGATCACCCGGCTGGTGAAGCCCTGCGGCAACTGGATGCCGTTGGCGTCGGCGGCCTGCAACGCCCCGTACGGGCTCGGGCCGGTCTGCGCCGGGTAGGCCAGCGCCTCGCTCCAGAGCGTGAAGCCGAAGGCCATCGAACCGCCACCGGCGACGGCGGCGCGCAGGAAGGTGCGACGTTCCACGGGTGCTCCCTCTCGTCGGACGAGATGTCCGGACAGCAGAGCGCGTCCAGGTGGCCGTGGGTGGAGCGGGGTGTGAACCACTTCACAACACGGGCCGAACCGTCAGGCGCGGGCGTCCCAGCGGAAGAGGCGGACCGAGAGGGCGGCGGCCAGGGCGGTCCAGGCGAGCAGGGCCAGTGCGGCCTGACCGACCGGCACCTGCTCGCCCCACGCGCCGGTGACCAGTTCGGCCACGCCGCCGCCGGGTGCGAGCAGTGCTCGGGGATCGGTGGACGCCACCGCCCAGATCCCGCCGCCCAGCAAGCCGAAGAAGAACGGGCCGGTGGTGATCTGGGCCAGTTCCGCGGTCGAGGTGACGCCGCTGGTCGCCACGCCCGCCGCGCAGCTCACCGCCAGGCCGCCGAGCACGGCGAGCAGGAGCAGCTCCGGACGGGTCGGCGCGGGCGCGCCCAGGGCGAGGCTGACGGTGAGCAGGAGCAGCGATTGCACCAGTCCCAGCAGCACCGGCGGCAGCAGCACCCCGGCCAGCACGACGGCGTCGGACGCGGCCCCGGTGCGCAGCCGCTTGAGGTACTGGTCCTGGCGGCGGGCGGTCAGGCTCGTCGTCACCGTCACGTACACCGTGAACCCCGCGGTGGACAGCAGTTGGACGCTGATCACCAGCGGCCACCCCTCGGCGCCCATGGTCAGCGCGAACCACACGCCCACGCCCACCGGCATGACGAACGCCATCGTCGCCGCCATCTTGTTGCGCGCCAACAGCTTCAGCTCGGCGACACCCAACGCGGCGATCACGCGGCACCGCGCGCGGTGTGGAAGACGTCCTCCAGGGACGCGTGGTGGGCCCGCAGCCGGGTCAGGCGCAGGCCGTCGCGGCGCGCCCAGGACAGGAGCAGGTCGAGGTCGTCCTGGAGTTCGCGGGTCCGCACGTGGACCCGGCCGGACGGCTCGTGCACCACGTCGCCGGCCAGCATCGGCAGGGCGTCCACCTGGAGCCGGTCGGGCAGGTCGAACGAGATCCGCGCGGGCTGCGCGGCCAGCACGTCCACCAGCGCCCCGGACACCCGCACCACCCCCTCGTGCAGGATCGCCAACCGGTGCGCCAACGCCTCCGCCTCCTCCAGGTAGTGCGTGGTGAGCACGACGGTCGTGCCCTCCGCGAGCAGGCCGCGCACGACGTCCCACGTGCGTCGCCGCGACTCCGGGTCCAGCCCGGTGGTCGGTTCGTCCAGGAACAGCAGCTCGGGGCGGCCCAGCGTGGCCAACAGCAGGTCCAGCCGCCGGCGCTCGCCGCCGGAGAGCTGCTTGATCCGCACGTCCCGGCGGTGCGCGAGGTCGAGCCGTTCCAGGGCGTCGGCGGGCGTGCCCCGCCGCCACAGGCGGACCATCTCCAGCACCGTCAGGTCGGCCGGGAAACCGCTGTGCTGCAACACGATCCCGGTCCGCGCGCGGATCGCCGACCGGTCCCGGTGCGGGTCCAGGCCCAGCACCCGGACGCGGCCGTCGCTGGGCCGGCGCAGCCCTTCGAGGGCTTCCACGACGGTGGTCTTGCCCGCGCCGTTGGTGCCCAGCAACGCGAACAGCTCCCCCTGCCGCACCTCCAGGTCGATGCCGCGCACCGCCTCGAAGTCCCCGTAACGGCACCGCAGGCCCGTCACGTCGATCACCGCTTTCCTCATGGCGATCATGCTCGTCCGGGGGCGCGGCGGGCGGCAGTGCCGGCCGACACGCGTGAACATGACAGATGTCAGGGGACACCGGGGTGATCCGGCTCGTAGATTCGTGCGGTGACTCTGATCGGCACCTTGCGCCGCTGGACGTGGTGGTCGGTGGTCGGCGCGGGCGTGATGGTCGCGCTGGTGACCACGCTGGAGCTGTCCACCGGCAAGTACGGCGTGGTCGGTACGCCGCTGTTGGCGGCGGCGGTGCTGGTGGTGTGCGTGCAGCACGTCCGGTACCTGCGGCAGGCGATGGGCGGTGTCGGGCGGGGCGAGCAGCGGACCGCCGAGCACCTGGCGACCTTCGGCGTGGCGGTGGCGGCGCTGGCGTACGCGGGCACGCGGGTCGAGGTGCCGATGGCGTGGTACCTGCTCTCGGCGGCGGTGATCGCGCACGTCGTGGCGACGACGCGGGCGGTGTCGCGGTGGCGGCTGGTGGCGGCGGGCACCGTCGTGGTGGTGCTGGCGGGCGGGGTGCTGTGGTCGGACGACCTGCTGGGGTCGTTGGTGATGCCCGTGGTGCTGGTGGTCGGGTTCGTGATCGGCGAGGCGGTGCAGCTGTGGTTCTGGGACGCGGTGCTCCAGCTCGACTTGGCCCGGCAGACCTCCGAGGCGCTGGCGGTGGCCGAGGAACGCCTGCGCTTCGCCGCGGACCTGCACGACATCCAGGGCCACCACCTGCAGGCGATCGCGTTGAAGGGTGAGCTGATCGCGCGGCTGATCGGTCGGGACGACGACGCGGCGCGCACGCACGCGGACGAGGTGGCGGAGTTGGCGCGGACGGCGTTGAAGGAGACCCGGGACGTCGTCCACGGCTACCGGCGGGCCAGCCTGGGCACGGAGATCACCAACGCGGTCGGCGTGCTGCGGGCGGCGGGCATCGAGACGGCGGTGACCGGCGACGCGGCCGACGTGCCGCCGCCGTTGCAGCCGCTGTTCGGGGCGTTGGTGCGGGAGGGGACGACGAACGTGCTGCGGCACAGCCGGGCGCGGCGGTGCTCGGTGGCGGTGGCCGTGGCGGACGGGCAGGTGTCGGTGCGGCTGCGCAACGACGGGGTGCGGCCGGACGAGCCGTCCGAGGCGGGCGCGGGGCTGGCCGGGTTGCGGGAGCGGTTCGCGACGGTGGGCGGGCGGGTGGAGGCGTGCCCGGCGGGCGCGGACGGGTTCGAGCTGGTGGGGCGGGTGCGGACGTGATCCGGATCGTGCTGGCCGACGACGAGGACCTGATCCGGGGCGCGCTGGCGGCGCTGCTGGAGCTGGAGGACGACCTGTCGGTGGTCGTGCAGGCCAGCGACGGGGACGCGGCGGTGGCGGCGGTGCGGGCGCACCGGCCCGACATCGCGGTGTTCGACCTGGAGATGCCCAAGCGGGACGGGGTGCTCGCGGCCGAGGCGGTGCGCGACCTGGAGGGCGTGGCGGTGGTGATCGTGACCCGGCACGCCCGGCCGGGGGTGCTGCGGCGGGCGTTGAGCGCGGGCGTGCGGGGGTTCGTGCCGAAGACGACCCCGGCGGCGAAGCTGGCCTCCATCCTGCGGGACGTGCACGCGGGGCGGCGGTACGTGGACTCGGAGATCGCGGCGGCGGCGTTGACCGAGGACGCGTGCCCGTTGACGGCGCGGGAGCTGGACGTGCTGCGGTACGCGTTGCGCGGGGGGACGGTGACGACCATCGCGCAGGAGGCGCACCTGGCGGCGGGGACGGTGCGGAACTACCTGTCCTCGGCGATGACCAAGCTGGGCGCGCACACCCGGTACGAGGCCGCGCGGTTGGCGTGGGACGAGGGCTGGATCTGACGCGGCGGAGGGTCGGGTGGCGGAGGCGGAGGTCGGGGACGGCGCGGGTGGCGGAGGGGGAGGTCAGGGCGGCGGCGGAGGTAGGGCGGCGGCGTGGGCGGGGCTTGGCGGGCGGGGCGGCGTGGGTGGGCGGGGCTTGGCGGGCCGGGCGGCGAGGGTGGGCGGGCCGTAGCGGTCGGGCGGCGTGGGTGGGTGGGCCGTAGTGGTCGGGGTGTGGGGGTGGCGCGGGGCGTTAGCCTCGGGGTCATGCGAAGGTTCGTCCTGGTTCTGGCCCTGATCGCCACCGCCCTCGCCACGCCCGTCGCGTCCGCCGACCCCGCGCCCACGAAGCCGGTCAAGCACTGCGACTTCATCCCCACCCCCGAGAACCCCGCCGCCAAGCCCGTCAAGCCGCCCCGGCCCGCCGCGTCCACCCGAGGTGGCGGGACGGTGTTCCTGGCGACCAACTACGGGGTGGTCGTCATCGAGCTGGACCGCTCGGTCGCCGCCTGCGCCGCGCACAACTTCGTCCACCTCGTTCGCCACGCGTTCTACAACGACACCCAGTGCTTCCGGCTCACCAACTCCGCCCGCCTCGGCGTCCTCCAGTGCGGGGACATCCACCGCGCGGAGGAGGGCGGCCCGGGGTACCGGTTCGCCGACGAGGTGACGGGGACCGAGACCTACCCGCGCGGCACGGTCGCGATGGGCAACCAGGGTCCGGGCACCAACGGCAGCGAGTTCTTCATCGTCCACTCGCACGCCAACATCCGGCCCGTCTACAGCGTCTTCGGCCACGTCGTGCACGGCATGGACACCCTGGACCGGATCGTCGCGGCGGGCATCGCCGGGGACGCCCAGGACGGCGCGCCCAAGCACCCCGTCCGCATCCACTGGGCGTTCACCCCGGCGCGCTGAACCGGTCAACCGTTCGTGGCAGGCGGGAGCCGGGCGTGCTCACTAGAGTGCCGATCATGAGCGCGCCGCACGTCTGGCTCCCCACCTACGACCGCGGCCTGGTGCGGGCCGACCTGCTGCTGCGGATCGGGGCCGCCCGGCTGCTGACCGCCAACCCGCCCAAGCCCTGCGGGGTGGTGGTGCAGCTGCAGGGCGACGCCAACGGGCAGCGCGGCGGGGCCCGGGAGTACGTCGTCGCCCACGCCGACACCCTCGAACGCGCCGAGCAACTGCTGCTGGAGCTGCTGGTGGAGATCGACCGGGCGCTGGCGGCGGGCAAGTCCGGGGTGATCGAGTTCGACGCCGACGACCACCCGGCGCTGGTGGTGCTGCGCGAGGCGGGGGACGAGCCGATCCGGGAGCTGTGACGTGCGGTACCCGCCCGAACCGTGGCACCTGCGCGGCGCCTGCTGGGCGACGGCGTGGCTGGTGGACGCCGACGCGGTGCCCGGCGCGGTCCGGCCGTCGAGCGTGCGCGGCCGGACGGTCGTGGTGACCGCGTTCGTGGACTACCAGCCCGGCGGGGTGCTGACCTACCGCGAGCTGGCGGCCGTCGTGCCGGTCCGGCGCGGGGTGTCGATCACGTCGATCTGGGTGGACAGCCCCGCCTCGCGCGACGGCGGCCGGGAGCTGTGGGACATCCCCAAGCAGCTCGCCCACTTCGACCTGACCCCGACGCCGCCGTTCGCCGCCCTCGCCCACGACGACCACCACACGATCGCCACCGCCCGCCTCGACCGGGGGTCCCGCTGGTGGCTGCCGGTCGTGGCCCGCGCGGCCGTGCGCCAGCCGAAGCGGACCCCGCTGGCCGTGCGCGGCCGGGTCGCGCCGGCGCGGCTGTCCTGGAGCTTCGACGGGCCGCTGGCCTGGCTGGCCGGGGCGCGTCCGCTGTTCGGGCTGGCCGTCACCCGGATGCGGTTGAGGTTCGGCCCCGAACGAGTGGCTTGACTTCCCACGCGTGGGGGAAACCACGCACGGTGGAACTCCTCGGCATCGATCCGGTGCGCACGGCCGGCGGCCTGGCCAAGGGCCTGGTGGGACTCGCCCTCGCCCCGCTGGAACGCACCCCGCTGCTGCGCCGCGACCGGCGCAACGTGTGGTCGTGCCCCGGACGCCTGCACATCGAGGCGCACGGCGTCCACGGGCCGCGCGGCAAGCAGGTCGCCGCCCGCGTCGAACGCGCGTTGGAACAGCACCCCGGCGTGCGCTGGGCGCGCGTCAACGCGCCGTCGTCGCGGGTGATCGTCGCCGTCGCCGACCCGCCGCCGCGCACCGCCGAGCTGGTCGAGCTGGTCCGCCGCGCCGAGGCCGAACCCGCCACCGAGGACGAGCGGCTGGTCGAGGACGAGCTGCACCACCCCGCCGACGGCCTCAAGGGCACCCGCCTGATCCCGACGCTCGCCGCCGACGCCGCCGGCCTGGTGCTGGCCGCCATCACCAAGGTCGCGCCGTGGGCGCCGCTGCCCGGCGAGATCGCCGCCCTGACCGCCGCCGTCGACCTGCACCCCGGGTTGCGCGAACTGGCCGCGGGCAAGCTCCAGGGCCGGGAACGCGCCGACACCGCCACCTCCATCCTCGCCGCCCTGGTGCACGGCCTGGCCTCCCGCAGCGAGGGCACGCTGCTCGACATCGCCCAACGCGTCCAGCAGTGGCGCGAGGTCAAGGCGCACGAACGGGCCTGGTGCGCCGCCGAGGACGGCCTGATCAAGGGCCCCGAGGACGCCGCCGCCGACCCGATCGTGGTCGAACGCCCCGCGCCGGTCCCCGAGGGTCCGGTCGACCGCTACGCCCGCCGCGCGCTGGCCGCCGGGGCGCTCGCGGGACTGGCCGCCGCGCCGTTCACCGGCCCGCGCCGGGCCATGGCGCTGGGCATCGCGAGCCTGCCCAAGGCCCCGTCGGTCGCGCGGGCCGCGTTCGCCGCGCAGCTCGGCCGGGTGCTGGCCCGCCACGGCACGCTGGTCATGGAACGGTCCGTGCTGCGCGGCCTGGACGCGGTGGACCTGCTCGTGCTGGACGAGGCCGCGCTCGGGTCCGGCCGGTCGGTGCTCAGCGACCTGGTGCCGCTGCCCGACACCGACCCCGCCGAGTCGGCCCGGCACGCGTTCGCGTTGTTCGACCCGGACGAGCCGACCGCCCTGCAGCGCGACGGCGAGTGGGTGCTGGGGCCGATCGACCAGCTCACCCTGAAGGGCCGCAAGGGGACCAGGGAGCGGCGCAAGCTCACCGGCGACGTGCTGGGCCTCGCCCGCGGCGACCGGCTGGAGGCCGTGCTCGCCGTGGACGTCGAGACGCCGCCGATCGTGGACGCCATCGTCGTGGCCGCGCGGGAGGCCGGGCTGCGGCTGGTCGTGGCCGGCGGCCCGTCCCGCTACGCCGACAAGACGGTCCCGTCGGGCACCGGGCTGGTCGGCGCGGTGCGCGGGTTCCAGGCCGAGGGGCACGTGGTGATGGTGGTGTCCGACCACCGCGCCGCGCTGGGCGCGTCGGACTGCGGCGTGGGCGTGCACCGCGCGGGCGGGCCGCCGCCGTGGGGCGCGCACCTGGTCGTCGGGGAGGACCTGTCGGCGGTCGTGCTGCTCGTGGAGGCGGTCGCGGCGGCGCGGCGGGTGGGCCGCGACGGGATCATGCTGGCCCAGGCCGCGAGCGGCATCGGCGCGGTCGGGGCGTTGACCACGCGCGGACCCCGGCCCGCCGAGGGCGCGTCCCGGGCGGTGAACACGGCGTCGGCGATCGGGTTCCTGGACGGCGTGTGGCGGGCGCGGCGGCTCGGGCAGGGCGGGCCGGCGGTCGAACGGCGCGCCACCCAACCGTGGCACCTGATGCCCGTGGACACCGTGCTGGAGCGGCTGGGTTCCGGGCCGGACGGCCTGGACGAGGGCGAGGTGCGCCGCCGGCGGTCCGGTGCCCGGCAGCGGTCCGTGGGGACCAGCCTGGGCAGCGCGTTCCTGGCCGAACTCGCCAACCCGCTCACCCCCGTGCTGGCCGGTGGCGCGGCGCTGTCCGCGGCCGTCGGGTCGCCGGTCGACGCGGCGCTGGTCGGCGGTGTCGTGGGCGTGTCGGCGTTGATCGGCAGCGTGCAGCAGGTGTTCACCGACCGGGCGCTGGCCGACCTGCTCGCCCGCTCCGCCGTGCGCGCCGTGGTGGTGCGGGGCGGTGTCGAGCAGGAGGTGAACGGCGACGACCTGGTGCCCGGTGACGTCGTGCGGCTGGCCGCCGGGGACGTGGTGCCCGCCGACTGCCGGTTGATCAGCGGCGACGGCGTGGAGGCCGACGAGTCGTCGGTGACGGGGGAGTCGTTGCCGGTGACCAAGGACCCCGCGCCGATCGTGGCCGCGGACCCGGCGGACCGGTCGTCGATGCTGTACGAGGGCACCACCATCGCGGTGGGCGAGGCGACGGCCGCGGTGGTCGCGGTCGGCGACGCCACCGAGGTCGGCCGCGCGATGGCCGCCGCCCGCCGCAGCACCCCCGACACCGGGGTGGAGGCGCGCCTGGCGGACCTGACCCGCAAGACGCTGCCGGTCGCGCTGGGGTCGGCGGTCGCGGTGGTCGGGGCCGGGTTGCTGCGCGGGGTCCCGTTGCGGCAGAGCATGGGCGCGGCGGTGAACCTGGCGGTGGCGTCGGTGCCCGAGGGCCTGCCGTTCCTGGTCAACGCGGCCCAGTTGGCCGCCGCGCGCCGGCTCGCCGACCACGGCGCGCTGGTCCGCAACCCGCGCACGATCGAGGCCCTGGGCCGGGTGGACGTGCTGTGCTTCGACAAGACCGGAACGCTGACCGAGGGTCGGCTGAAGGTGAGCCGGGTGGACAACGGCCGCCGCGGCGCCGCTCCCGGGGCCTTGGACGACACCCTGCGCACGGTGTTGGCGGCGGCCGTCCGGGCGACCCCGGCGGCCGACGACCCGGCCGACCTGGTCCACCAGACCGACCGCGCGGTCCTGGAGGGCGCGCGATCGGCCCGCGTGCGCGCCACGACCGGGCGGCGCGGTTGGGCGGCGGTGGAGGTGCTGTCGTTCGAACCGTCGCGCGGCTACCACGCCACCCTGGGGCGGGGCGGACTGTTGAGCGTCAAGGGCGCTCCGGAGGTGGTGCTGCCGCGCTGCGACCTGGACGACAAGACCCGCAAACGCCTGGAGGACCGCGTGCTCAAGCTCGCGGGACGTGGGCACCGGGTGCTGGCCGTGGCCGAGAAGTCCGGGTTCCGGGGGACGTCGGTGACCGACGGGGACGTCACCGGGTTGACCCCGTTGGGGTTCATCGCCCTGTCCGACCCGGTCCGCGACGGCGCTCCTCCGGCGGCGGCGACGCTGCGCGAGGCGGGCGTGCGGATCGTGATGATCACCGGCGACCACCCCGCGACGGGTGAGGCCATCGCGGCCGAGGTCAACGGGTCGTCCGAGGACGTGACGGTGGTCAGCGGCGCGGACGTGGAAGCCATGTCCGACGAGGAGTTGGACGCTCTTCTGCCCACTGTGGACGTCATCGCCCGTTGCACGCCGGCTCAGAAGGTCCGGATCATCGAGGCGTACCAACGCCTGGGGCGCGTGGTCGCGATGACCGGCGACGGGGCGAACGACGCCCCGGCGATCCGCCTGGCCGACGTGGGCATCGCCCTGGGCCGGCGGGGGACGCCCGCCGCCCGTGCCGCCGCCGACCTGGTGGTGACCGACGACCGCCTGGAGACGATCATCTCGGCGCTGGTCGAGGGTCGGGCGATGTGGGCGTCGGTGCGGGAGGCGCTGGCGATCCTGTTGGGCGGCAACCTGGGCGAGATCGCGTTCAGCGTGCTGGGCTCGGCGGTGACCGGGCGTTCGCCGTTGACCGCACGGCAACTGCTGCTGGTGAACCTGTTGACGGACCTGGCCCCGGCGATGGCGATCGCCTTGAGCCGCCCGGACGGCGAGTCGGTGCCCGACCTGTTGCGGGAAGGGCCCTCGACGTCGTTGGGGTCGGCGCTGACGCGGGACATCACGGCGCGGGCGGTGACCACGACGTTGGGCGCGACGGCGGCGTGGACGTTGGCCCGGTTCACGGGTCGGCAGCGGCGGGCGAGCACGGTCGCGCTGGCGGCGCTGGTGGGGACGCAGCTGGGGCAGACGTTGATCACCGGCGGACTGGACCGTTCGGTGCTGGCGGCGAGCCTCGGGTCGGCGGCGGCGCTGGGCGCGGTGATCCAGACGCCCGGCGTGAGCCAGTTCTTCGGCTGCACGCCGTTGGGGCCGATCGGGTGGGGCATCGCGCTGTCGAGCGCGACGGCCGCCAACGTCCTCGGCTTGGCCCTGTCCCCGCTGATCCGCGCGTCGGAGTCGTAGCCGTTCACGAGCCGCTCCACCACCGACGGGCTAGTCGGATTCGCAGGTGACGGCCGGGTCGCGGGTGAACGGGCCGTTGGCGGTGAAGCCGAAGGTCGTGGAGCCGGCCACGGGCAGGCGGGCGTTGTGGGAGAGGTTCGTGACGGTGATCGAGTCGGCGGCGGCGGTGACGGCGCCGTTCCACAGGTTGCTGATCACGTGCCCGGCTTCGCGGGGCCAGGTGACGGTCCAGTTGCGCAGGGCGCTGTCGCGGGCGTTCCGCACGGTGATCTCGGCCTGGTAGCCGCCGGGCCAGGAGTTGGTCACCTTGAAGCGGGCGGTGCAGTCGGGCGGGGGTGGGGCCGCGGCTGCGGTCGGGGTGGTGGTCGGGGCCGTGGTGGTGGTCGCGGTTGGTTGCGGTGTCGTGGTTTCCTGCGCGGTGGGGGTGGCGGCGGGGGTTTCGTCGGTTCGCAGGTAGAGGCCGATGGTGATGCCGGCTGCCACGAGCACGGCGGCTGCCGCCAGCGCCGTGGTCCTGCGCCACGCCCGACGCGGCGGGGTCTCGGTGGGTTCGTCCAGGACCCGGGTCTGGGCGGGGCGTTCGGCGACGACCGCGTCCAGCAGGGCGCAGAAGTCGGCCATCGTGGGGCGTTCCGCCGGGTCGCGTCGCAGCGCCAGGGCCAGCACCTCCGCCAACAGGCCGTCCCCGCCCGGTTCCGCGGTCGGCGGACGTCCCTCCAGGGCGGCGTGGAGGACGGCGCCCAGCGAGTACACGTCCGAGGCGAACACCGCGCCCGCGCCGGCCGCGACCTCCGGGGCCCAGAACGCGGGGGTGCCGACGACGGCCTTCCCATCGGTCACGGTCCCCTCGCCGATCGCGCGGGCGATGCCGAAGTCGGCGATCTTCGCCGTGCCGTCGTCGGTGAGCAGGATGTTGAAGGGGGACACGTCCCGGTGCACGATCCCGGCGGCGTGGGCGGCGGCCAGGGCCGAGGCGACCTGCCAGCCCACGCCGGCCACCAGGGACTCCGGCAGCGGGCCCGCGTCGGTCAGGTCGGCCAGGGTCCTCGACGGCAGGTACTCCAGCACCAGGCACGGCCGGCCGCCGTGGTCGATCACGTCGTGGACGCTGATGGCGTGCGGGTGGCGCAGCCGGGCCGCGACCCGGCCCTCCCGGACCACCCGCTCGACGTCGCCGGAGGTCAGGAACTTCAACGCCACCACGCGGTCCAGCCGCTCGTCGCGGGCGCGCCACACCACGCCGGCGGCACCCCGGCCCACCTGCGCCTGCAGGCGGTACCGCCCCGCGATCACCTCGTCGTGCTCCGGCACAGCGCAGAAATTACTTCGCCGCGCGGGCCCGCGACCAGCCCTGTTTGACGCGGGCGCCGTGATCACGGCATCCTGGTGGTGCGGAGGGGAGTACCCGCCCGGTTCGTGATCGTCACTACGGCCGCTCGGCAGCGGCTCGGTCACGACGCCAGTGCTTTCGGCGCTGGTCGGGGAGACCTCTGGCCACACGAGCCGGAGGAGTCCTGATGCGCGTTCCCGTCGCCCTGTCCGCTGTCGCCCTGGTCGCCGTCGTGAGCGGCTGCGGCGCCGCGCAGGAAGCCGCCCAGACCGCGTCCGCGATCGCCGACACCGCCACCACCGTGCAGGTGTGCGCGCAGGCGCTGTCCCAGGCCACGGCCGCCTTCGACCCGGCCTCGCCCCAACAGGCCGTGGACCAGGCGCACGCCGCCGCGACCTCGCTGACCGACCTCGCCGCGACCGCCGCCGACACCACCGTCAACGAGGCGATCACCGGCTTGGCGGCCACGTTGCGCGATGTGACGGTCGAGGACCTGATCGGTCAGCCGGCCGCGTGGTTGGCGCGCAAGGCCGACCAGGTGGCGGCGTTGACCAGCGCCTGCGCGGGCTGAGTCCCGAGGCCACGAGCGGCCCGCGTTGGTCCGCGTGCGCCGTCACTCCATCGGGTGGCGGTCGGTTTCCGCCCCGGGTCCGGGGGTACCGCGCCGTACGACGGCTCGTGGACCAGGCGCGCCGACGACCGACTGGAGGAGCGATGGCCGAGACCACGCGGGACGTGCTGCGGGCGACGCTGGCGGAGGTCGCGTTCCCGGCCACCAAGAACGACCTGCTCGACGCGGCCATCCGCAAGGGCGACCCGACGGCCGTGCAGGCGCTGCGGGAGATCGCGCGGGCCGAGTACGCCGACCTGGACGAGGTGTTCCGGGCGGTCACCCTGGGCGACGGCGGTTCCTGACGGCTCCGCGCCGCCGGCCGGTGTGTGGGTGGGACGCGTGCGGGTACGCCCTCGGCATGCGGATCAAGGATCTCGGCGGGAGGTCGCGGTCGGCCCGCCGGACGGCGGCGGTGCGCCGATGGCGGAGGTGACCCGCGCCGAGCACACGGTCGTCGCCGGGACGCGGGTGCACGCGGCGGTCCTCGGCCCGGATGGTGCGCCCGACGTCGTGTGCGTGCCGGGGTTGGGTTGTTCGCACCGCTACTTCCTGCCGCTGGCGCGTCGGCTCGCGCCGGTGGCCCGGGTGGCCGTCGTGGACCTGCCGGGGTTCGGCCGCACGCGCGGGCCGCGGGAGGCACTGGACGTGCGGGGGTTGTCGCTGGCGTTGGCGGGTTGGTTGCGGGCGACGAACCGGGGCGGGGCGCTGCTGATCGCGAACTCCGCCGGCTGCCAGGTGGTGGTGGACCTCGCCGTGCACTCGCCCGACCTGCTCGGCCCCGCCGTGCTCGCCGGCCCCACGATGGACCGGCACGCGCGCACCGCGTGGCGCCAGGTGCTGCGGCTGCTCGCCGACGCCCCGCGGGAACGCCCGTCGCTGAGCCTCGTGGCGACCCGCGATTACCTCAAGGCCGGACCGGTACGCATGGCCGCGACCCTGCGCCACCTGCTCGCCGACCCGGTGGAGCGCAAACTGCACCACGTCCGGACCCCGACCGTGGTCGTGCGCGGCAGCCGTGACCCGATCGTGCCGCGCCCGTGGGCGCGGGAAGTCGCGGCGCTGCTGCCGAACGGCCGGTTCGCCGAGGTGCCCGGCGCGCACGCCCTCAACTACTCCGCACCGGACGAACTGGCCACCGTCGCCCGGTCCCTCCTGTGACCCGCAGGCGATGACACCGATGGCGGCGCGCCGTGGAGGTGGCATGCTCGGGGGTCGCCCGAACGGTTCAGGCGGCGGGTACGGGAGGTGGCACGTGGCGGTCGATCCCAGGGGCGCGGACCTCAAGCGGCTGGTGCGGGAGGACCCCGGTGGGCCGGTCGTGATGCTGAACCTGCTCAGGTTCGCCGAGGGCGGCCGGGAGGCCTACGACGAGTACGCGCGCCACCTCCGCGAGACGTTCCTGCCGCGGTACGGCGCGGAGGTCCTCTACGCCGGAACCGGCTCGACGGCCCTGGTGGCCGAGGACGGCCAGAGCTGGGACGCGGTCCTGCTGGTCCGCTACCCCGACCGGGCGGCGTTCAGCCGGATGGTCGCGGACCCGGAGTACCAGGAGGTCACCCGGTTGCGCACGGAAGCGCTGACCGAGGCCGTCCTGCAGGCCACCACGCCGCTGTCCGGGTCGTTCGCCCAGCGGTGACCGGGGCGGGGCCGGTGGGGGCTCGGCGGGTGGTCAGCCGCGAGCAGGTGGTGCGCGGCGCGTGCCGGTTCTTCGTGCGGCACGGGTCGGTGGACATGGCTGCGCTCGCGGCGGGCCTCGCGGTCAGTCGGGCCACGCTCTACCGGGTCGCGCACAGCCGCGACGGGCTGTTGGCGGACGCGCTGTGGACGCTCGGCGGCCGGGTCCTGGAACGGGCGCGGCGGCGGTGCGCGGACGGCGGGGCGGCCGGCGGGGTGGACGGCGTTCTCCGGGTCACCCGCGAGTTCGTGGCGCAGGTGAACTCCGCCGCGCCCTTCCGCCGGTTCCTGTGCCGCGAACCGGGCACCGCCGCCCGCGTCCTGCTGCACGACGTCCACCGCAGGGCCGTGGCGGCGCAGCGCGACATCCTCAGGAGCGTCAAGCCGTGGCCGCCGGGCGAACTCGACCAGGCGGCCTACCTCTACGTCAGGCTGGTGGAGTCGGTGCTGTACGCCGAACTGCTCGGCGGCGCGCCCGTGGACCTCCACCTGGCCGAGCGCGCCGCCCGGTCGCTGCTGGCGTGAAGAACGTGCGACGGCCGTCTCACGATCGCCGCGCGTCCTGGTGTGCGGCGATGGCTCCTCGCTAGCTTCGGCGATCGCCCCCCGTCGCCGGAAAGCCGTGGGAGTCGAGAATGCCGCTCCGCCACGCCGGCCCGCTCGCGCTGGCCCTGGCCCTGCTCTTCCCCGCACCCACCCCGGCCGCCGCCACGCCCGCGCCCGCCGCGACCGCGCCGGCCACCGCCGCTGCACCCGCCACCGCCGCCGCACTCGCCGCCAGAGCCGCCACCGACGTCACCGGACCGCTGCCCGGCACCCTGCCCGGCGACCCGCGCGCCGACCGCATCGAGGACACCTACCCGTTCTTCGCCGCCCCGACCGCGCTCCCCGGGTACGTCGAGCAGGAGTTCCACCTGTCCGGCCACGCCGACGGCTTCGCCCCGGACGGGACCAAGGTCGCCGCCGACGTCCCCTTCACCACCCGGGTCATCGTCCGCAGGCCCGTCCACGCCGGGGACTTCAACGGCACCGCCCTGGTCGAGTGGCAGAACGTCACCGCCGGGTACGACCTCGACGCCCTGTGGAACGCCGAGCAGGTCACCCGCGCCGGGTACGCCTGGGTCGGCGTCTCCGCCCAACGGGTCGGCGTCGAGCAGCTGCGCACGTGGAGCCCGGCCCGCTACGGCCGGCTCGACGTCACCGGCGGCGGCCGGTTCACCGCCGACGAGTTGTCCTACGACGTGTTCACCCGGGCCGGCCGGGCGGTCGCGGACGGGCGGCTGGTCAAGGGCGTCAAGACGCTGCTCGCCATCGGCGCCTCCCAGTCCGCCGCGCGCATGACCGTCCTGTACGACCGGGTCCTGCCGCAACAAGAGCCGGTGTTCGACGGGTACGCGTTCGTCGTCGGCCCCGCGCCGACCCGCGCCGGCGCGGAACCGGTGTTCCAGCTGATGTCCGAGACCGACGTGCGTTCGCCGCGACGCCCGGCCGACACGGACCGGTTCCGCCGCTGGGAGGTGGCGGGCGCGGCGCACTCCGGCCACCACGGGCAGGTCTACCGGGCGCCGATCTCCGAGCGCGACCTGGGCGCGGCCCCGACCTACCGGTGCGACCGGCCGCCGTTCAGCCGCGTCCCGATGCACCACGTCACCGCCGCCGCCTACGACCACCTGCGCCGCTGGGTCGAACGGGGCACCCCGCCGCCCACCGCGCCGCCGCTGGAGTTCGAGGCCGACGGCGTCACCAAGAAGCGTGACGCGCTGGGCCTGGCGCTGGGCGGCATCCGGCTGTCCCAGGTCGCCGCGCCCCGCGCGCTGAACACCGGGGACAACAGCGGTGAGACGTTCTGCCGCCTGTTCGGCACCCACGTCCCGTTCGACGCCGACACCCTCAAGCGCCTCTACCCGACCCACGGCCACCACGTCCACCGGGTCGTCACGACCGACGCGGCGAACGTCCGCGCCGGCTACCTGCTGCCCGCCGACGCACGGGCCAACCTGCGAGAGGTGACCCGATGAAGCTCGCACTAGCCGTCGGCCTGCTGCTGACCCTGCTCACGGTCCCCGCGCGGGCCGACGCGCTCACGCCGGTGGTGTTCGTGCACGGCCACCAGGGTTCCGCGCAACAATGGCAGTCCAACGCGAAGCGGTTCTCCGGCAACGGTTATCCGGACCACCTGCTGCACGTCTTCGAATACGACACGAGCGTGCCCACCAACGACCGGGCGATCGCCGACCTGGACGTGTTCCTGGCGGGTGTCCGCGCCCGCACCCGTTCGTCCACAGTGGACGTCGTCGCGCACTCCCGCGGCACGACCGTCATGCACGCCTACCTGGCGACCCCCGAGCGCGCGGCCGGCGTGCGGCGGTACGTGAACGTGGACGGCCGGTCCAGCGCCGCCCTGCCGGGCGGGGTGCCGACGCTGGCGCTGTGGGGGAGCGCGCAGCCCAACGGCTCGATCGGCGGCGCGACCAACGTCCACCTGACCTCCCTGGGGCACACCGAGACCACCACGTCCGCCGCCGGGTTCGCCCACATGCACCGGTTCCTGCGCGGCCGGGACGCCTACACCACGCTGGTGCTGCCCGAACCGGTCGTGCGGATCGCCGGCCGGGTCACGTTCTTCCCGCAGAACGAAGGCGTGCCGGGCGTCCTGAAGGTGTGGGAGGTGGTGAACGGCGTCCGCGTCGGCTCGCCCCGGACGACCACCACGGCCGCCGACGGCGCGTTCGGCCCGCTGTTGGCCGATCCGCGCAAGCACTACGAGTTCGAGTTGCTGCGCGAGGGCGAGCTGACCCACCACTTCTACTTCGAGCCGTTCGAGCGCTCGGACCGGTTCCTGCGCCTCCAGGTGTCCAAGCCGGGCGGCATCGGCGACCAGGTGGACCGCTGCCCGACGCACACGGCCGTCACGGTGGTGCGCAACCGGGAGTGGTGGTCGGGCGAGGACCGGCTGGAGTACGACGGGACCGACGTCCTCGCGCCCGCCGCCGCGCCGAAGCAGCGGCAGGTGCTGGCGGCGTTCGCGTTCGACGACGGCTGCGACGGGGTGTCGGCGCCGGGCGTGGCGCTGCCGCCGTTCGCGAGCCTGCCGTTCCTGACCGCCACCGACACCCACCTGGCCACCGCGCCGGCCGCCCCGATCCGGGTCACCCAGCACGCGCGGGGCACCGGCGGGTCCCGCACGGTGGTGGTGCGGAACTGGCCGTCGGACGCCCACGCGGTGACCGTGCAGTTCAAGGACTACCTGGACCTGCGGCACACGTAGACGCGGCCGGAACAGCTCGCCGTCGCGCCGCCACCGCCCGCCCACCGGCCGGTAACCCCGCACTTCGGGAGACCCGGCCCGGCCGCCCGGCGCGGTAGAGTCGGGCCAGGAGATCACCTAGGGGGTTTTGACGATGAAGAAGAACATCTCCTGCCCGTGCGGCGAGCGGATCGTCGGCGAGAACGAGGACGACCTGGTCGAGAAGACCCAGGAGCACCTGCGCGAGAACCACCCGGGTCACGAGTACTCGCGCGACCAGATCCTGTTCATGGCCTACTGAGCGCTCCGGGCCGACAGCGTTCACGGCCTGCTGAGGGCCGACAGGGTGAAGTCCTCCGGGTACGGGGAGCGCTCCACGGCCTGGGCCGGCGTGAGCGCCCCGCCCGCGACCTCGCGGCACAGCCGCGCCACCGCCGCCAGGTCGGCGCGTTGGGCGCGGACGAAGTCGCGGTCCACCGGTTCGCCGTGGCCGGGCAGCACGATCGGCGCGTCCAGCGCGAGGATGCCGTCCAGCGCGGCGGGCCAGCCCTGCGGGAACGCGTCGCCGAACTGGGGCGGCGCGCCCTGCTCCACCAGGTCGCCGGCGAAGACCGCGCCCGCGTCCGGCACGTGCACGACCAGGTCGTGGTCGGAGTGCGCCGGACCGAAGTGCCGCAGCTCGACGCGCCGGCCGCCCAGGTCGAGGTCCGCGCGGTCCTCGACCAGGCGGTCGGGCGGCACCAGCCGCACGGCCGCGATGCGGTCGCCCACCTCCGCCTCGCCGCGCTCGCGGTAGTGCCGGGCCCACTTGTCGCGCTGCTCGGCCCCGGTCGCCACCAGGTCGTCGTGGCACCGCCGGTGCGCCCACACCTCGCACGGGGCGAACACCTCGGTGCCGAAGCTGTGGTCGAAGTGCGAGTGGGTCAGCACCACCCGCCACGGCCGGTCGGTCACCCCCCGCACCGCGGCGGCCAGCTCCGCGCCCTGCCCGGCGTCCCCGCCGGTGTCCACGACCAGGCACGACTCGTCGCCGACCACGAGCCCGACGGACAGGTCCAGCTCCGCGTACCGGCGCACCAGCACGCCGTCGGCGACCTCGATCCACTTCCCCATGAGGCCCACCCAAGCACACGGCGAAAAGATCTTGGAAAAAGTTCCGCCGCCGTGTCGATCCCCGCCCTCGCCCGTTCGACCGGGTGGTGAGAGGGTCCCGGGCAGCGGGATCCGGAACGCGGGAGTGACGACCATGAAGTACATGCTGATCATGCGGGCGACCGACGAGGCCTTCGCGGGGATGGCCGAGCGGGACTTCGCCGAGGTGCTGGACACCGTCGGCCGGTTCAACGACGAGCTGGTCCGGGCCGGGGTGCTGGTCGCCGCCGAGGGGCTGGAGGACGCGGCCGAGGGGGTCGTGGTGGACTACTCGTCCGAGCCGCCCGTGGTCACCGACGGGCCGTACGGCGAGACGAAGGAGCTGTTCGGCGGGTTCTACATCCTCAACGTCGCGTCCAAGGAGGAGGCCGTCGAGTGGGCGAAGCGGCTGCCGATCCAGGGTCCCGGGTTCAAGACCGAGATCCGGCGGGTGCCGACGATCGACGAGTTCCCGCAGGACAACGAGTGGATCAAGAAGGAGCGGGCGTGGCGCGAGGCGACCGGGCAGCTCTGAGCGACCCGACCGGGCGGGCGGCGGTCGCCGCGGTCTGGCGGATCGAGTCGGCGCGGATCGTCGGCGCGCTGGCGCGCCACACCGGCGACTTCGCGCTGGCCGAGGACCTGGCCCAGGAGGCGTTCGCCGAGGCCCTGGTGACCTGGCCGCGCGACGGCGTGCCGACCAACCCGGCGGGCTGGCTGCTGACGGTGGGCCGGCGGCGCGCGATCGACGCGTTCCGCCGGCGGGCCACCGCCGACGACCGGTACGCCGCCCTCGCCCGCGACCTGGGCGAGGGCGTGGTGGACGCGGGCGAGTGGGACCCCGACCAGATCGACGACGACGTGCTGGCGCTGATGTTCATCTCGTGCCACCCGGTGCTGTCCCGGGAGGCGCGGGTGGCGCTGACGCTGCGCGTCGTCGGCGGTCTGACCAGCGACGAGATCGCACGGGCGTTCCTGGTCCCGACCGCGACCGTCCAGGCCCGCATCACCCGCGCGAAGAAGGCGCTGGGCGCGGCGCGGGTGCCGTTCGAGGTGCCCTCGCCGGAGGACCGGCGGGCGCGGCTGGGGTCGGTGCTCAGCGCGGTCTACGTCATCTTCACCGAGGGGTCGACGGCGACCTCGGGCGACGACCTGATCCGCTTCGACCTGGCCGGGGAGGCCCGCCGCCTGGCCCGCGTCCTGGCCCACCTGGTGCCCGACGAGCCGGAGGTCCACGGCCTGCTGGCGCTGCTGGAGCTGACGGCGGCCCGCTTCCCGGCCCGGACGGCCCCCGACGGCACGCCGGTCCTGCTCGAACACCAGGACCGGCGGCGGTGGGACCGGTCGGCGATCGTCCGCGGGCGGGCGGCGTTGGCGCGGGCGGAGCAGGTCGGGCGGGGCCTGGGCGCGTACGGGGTGCAGGCGGCGATCGCGGAGTGCCACGCCGTCGCCCCGTCGGTCGGGGAGACGGACTGGGAGCGGGTCGTCCTGCTGTACGAGGCCCTGGGCCGCCTGGCCCCGTCCCCGGTGGTGGACCTCAACCGCGCGGTGGCGGTGTCGATGGCCCAGGGGCCCGGAGCGGCGCTGCCGATCGTGGACGGGTTGGCGGCCGGTGGCGCCTTCGCCGGGTCGCACCTGCTGCCGAGCGTGCGCGGCGAACTCCTCACCCGGCTGGGCCGCAAGGGCGAGGCGCGGGAGGAACTGACCCGCGCGGTCGAGCTGTGCGGCAACGAACGCGAGCGCGGCCTGCTCACGCGCAAGCTGGCCGACCTGGTCTGACGGGGTCCCTCCTTGGAGGGTGAAGATCAGTCTTCCGGGATCTCGACCGCGGTGGTGACGGCCGGCAGGTTCGGGGTGTGCGTTACGGCCAAGCGTTCCGCGAGGTGGTGGCCGGGGACGGCGCCACACCGGTCATCGGGGTGTTCGACATGCTGTCCGCCTCCGTCGCCGCGCGGCACCACGACGCGTTGTTCGTCTCCGGGTTGGGGCTCGCCGCCTCGCACTACGGGTTGCCCGACATCGGGTTCATCGCCTGGCCCGACGTGGTGGACTTCGTGCGCCGGCTGCGCCTGGCCTTCCCGGCGCACCACCTGCTGGTCGACATCGACGACGGGTACGTCGACGTCGAGGTGGCCCGGCACGTCGTCCGGGCGCTGGAGCACGTCGGCGCGTCCGGGGTGGTGCTGGAGGACCAGAGCCGGCCCCGGCGGTGCGGGCACGTGGGCGGCAAGCGGGTGCTCCCGCTGCGCGACTACCTCGACAAGCTCGACGCCGTGCTGGACACCCGGTCCGACCTGGTCGTGGTAGCCCGCACCGACGCCACCGACGAGGACGGGATGCTGGAGCGCGCGGGCGCGTTCGCGCGGGCGGGGGCGGACGCCGTCCTGGTCGACGGTGTGCCCTCGGTGGCCGTGCTGGCCGGGGTCGTCGGTGCGGCGCGGCCGGTCCCGGTGGTGTTCAACCAGATCGCGGGCGGGAAGTCGCCGTCGTTGTCGTTGACCGAGCTGGGCGGGCTCGGCGTGCGCGTGGCGATCTACAGCACGCCCTGCCTGTTCGCCGCCCAGACCGCGATCGAGGACGCCCTCGCCCGGCTGCGCGCCGACGACGGGCGGCTGCCGGCCGACTCCATCGGGGTCGCCGACTCGCAGGCGCTCCTGGCGGACAACCTGGCGCCCCGCCACGCGGTTCCGGGGCCGCGTGGCGGGGGAGCCGGGTCAGGCGGCCAGGCGGTCCCACACCCGGTGCCGGCCGAGTAGCGCCAGGACGTCGCGGACCACGTCGGTCGGGTCGCCGGTCACCACGCCGGGCCCGCTGTCGATCACCGACGTGCCGGTGCCCCACGCGCCGATCGCCTTCGCGTGCCGGTAGGTCTCCTCCACCAGCAACGCCACCCGCGGGTCCAGCGCGGACGCCGGCGCGCCGGCCTTCGCGTCGCGCACCGGCAGCGCGTCGGGCGCGGGCGGGGGAGCGGCGGCCAGCAGGAGGGCGTCGAACTCGACCGAGCGGGCCGTGAGGAACGTGCGCTGGGCGACCAGGCCGTGGGCCAGGTCCCCGCCGCGCGCGGCGATGACCAGGGGCACGGTGCCGGCGGCCTGCAGGGCCAGGCGGGCCGTGCGGACGCCGTCCAGGCCGTCCGGGTCGTCGGCGTCCACCACGATGCCCACGATCCGGCCCTCCACCGGCCACGTGCCCGTGAGCTGCGACAACGCCGGGCTCGGCGTCACCGCGGGCAGCTCGGCGGCCACCTCGGGCACCGGCAGGCCCAGGCCGGCGGCGACCTCCGCGCACAGCCGCGCGTCCACCTGCGCCAGCACCCGCAGCTCGCGCTCCTTGATCGCCTGCTCGTAGCACTTGCCCAGCTCGAACGTGAACGCCCGGATCACGTGCTCCTGCTCCACCGGGCTCAGGCTCTGGAAGAACAGCCTGGGCTGGGTGAAGTGGTCGTCGAACGACGCCGGCGACTCGCGGACCTTCACCGACTCGGCGACCCGCTGCGGCACCTCGACGAACGCCCCCTCGGCGGCCCCGGCGTGGAACGGGCAGCCACCGTCGAGCGAGTTGGGCCGGTACGGCGCGACGCCGCCGTGCACCGCGTCCTGGTGGAAGCCGTCGCGCAGCATGTCGTTGACCGGCGCGTGCGGCCGGTTGATCGGGATCTGGTGGAAGTTCGGCCCGCCCAGCCGGGTCAGCTGCGTGTCCAGGTAGGAGAACAGCCGGGCGTGCAGCAGCGGGTCGTCGGTCACGTCGATGCCCGGCACCAGGTGGCCCACGTGGAAGGCGACCTGCTCGGACTCGGCGAAGAAGTTCGTGGGGTTGCGGTTGAGGGTCAGCAGCCCGATGGGCTGCACCGGCGCGAGCTCCTCGGGCACGATCTTGGTCGAGTCGAGCAGGTCGATGCCCTCGAACGTCTGGTCCGGCGTGTCCGGGAAGACCTGGATGCCCAGCTCCCACTGCGGGAACGCGCCGGACTCGATCGCGTCGTACAGGTCGCGCCGGTGGAAGTCCGGGTCGATGCCGTTGATCAGCTGCGCCTCTTCCCACAGCAGCGAGTGCACGCCCTGCTTGGGCTTCCAGTGGAACTTCACCAGCGACGTCTCACCGGCGTCGTTGACCAGCCGGAACGTGTGGACGCCGAAGCCCTCCATGGTCCGGTAGGACCGCGGCACGGCCCGGTCGGACATGTGCCACATGACGTGGTGGGTGGCCTCGGTGTGCAGGGAGACGAAGTCCCAGAACGTGTCGTGCGCGCTCTGCGCCTGCGGGATCTCGCGGTCCGGGTGCGGCTTGGCGGCGTGGATGATGTCCGGGAACTTGATGCCGTCCTGGATGAAGAACACCGGGATGTTGTTGCCCACCAGGTCGAACGTGCCCTCGTCGGTGTAGAACTTGGTGGCGAACCCGCGGGTGTCGCGCACGGTGTCCGCCGAGCCGCGCGAGCCGACGACGGTGGAGAACCGCACGAACACCGGCGTGCTCACGCCCTCGCGCAGGAACCCCGCCTTGCACACGCTCGTGGCGGAGCCGTAGCCCACGAACACACCGTGCGCCCCGGCGCCGCGCGCGTGCACCACCCGCTCGGGGATGCGCTCGTGGTCGAAGTGCATGATCTTCTCGCGCAGGTGGTGGTCCTGCAGCAGCGTCGGGCCGCGCGGCCCGGCCTTGAGCGAGTGGTCGGTGTCGTACAGCCGCAGGCCCTGCGCGGTGGTCAGGAACGCGCCTTGCTGGCTGTTGGCCGTCTTGGGCGCGCCGGTCTCGGCCCCGGTGGGGGTGACGGTCTCGGGCGCGTCCTGGTCGGCCTTGGGCGGGAGCGGCCCCCGGGGTTCGGTGGGCTCCTCCAGGCTCGGCGGTTCGCTCCCGGGCGCGCCGGGGACGTCCGGGGTGACCAGGTCGGTCACCTTCTCCACGGCCTTCTCCACGGCGTTCTTGACGATCTCGGCGGGGTTCTTCGAGTCCACTTGCCCTCCCTCGGTACGCCCGGCGGCTACCCCGTGGCACGCGTCCTACACGGCTTGTGAGGCCGCCAACAGGGGGATACCGGGAGCACGCACCGTCACCGACGGCGCAGGGCGGACGCTCGCACCGCGGGAGGCGCGGGTCGGGTGGCCCGGCGGCCGGGTCGGGGTCTGGGCCGGGAAGTCGGAGCGGGCGCGGTCACCGCTTCTGCTCGTCGGGTTCGAGCCGCGTCCGGTGTTCGGCCAGGCGGCGTTGGAAGTCCTCGATCCGGACGGTCAGGCGGCGGAACCGCGACGGTGTGGCCGGTTCGTCCGGGTCCAGGGCACCGGCGTCCGGCAGCGCCGCCGCGGTGGTGCGGTCGGGGCCCGGCTCGTCGTGGCCTGGGGCGTCGATCATGCAGGGTCCTACGGTGGTGACGGGGACGAGGCTGTACGTGAATGCCACGGGTACCCCGGGTCGGCGAGCCGGAATCGTGACGCCGGTCACAGTATTTTCGGCACCGGTCAAGCTCGTCCGCCGGTGGATCACCCGTCGGAACGGACGCACCACCGTGGCATGATTGCGTCACTATGAGCGATCAGGTCGAGACCGCTGCCGAGGTCGGCACCACGACGGAATGGCGTCGCGGCGCACTCGTCGTCCACGTCACCGGCGAAGTCGACATGGAGACCTGCGACGACCTGCGGGCCGCGATCGTGGAGGCGCTCGCCGCCGACCCGCGGGCCCTGGTCCTCGACCTCGACGGGGTGACCGTCTTCGGGTCCATCGGCCTGTCCCTGCTGATCGAGGTCCGCCACCGCGCCGAGGCGCGCCGGATCGGCTTCGCCGTCGCGACCGAGCGGCGCGCGGTGCTGCGCCCGCTCACCGAGACCGGCGTCATCGACCTGCTCGTGCTGCGCGCGGACGTCGAGGAGGCGGCCGAGGCCGCGCTGGCCACGCCGACCACCGCCTGATCCCCGCGGCGGCATGGTGTTCGCCGCTGATCGCGAGTAGTTTGGGTGGAGCAAGTGGGACAAGCCGGCCCTGATCGTGGCCGGCCGAGGGTTGAGCAGACAGCCTGCACCAGCGCTCATCGACGCCAGGAGGCGTGTAGCGGTGCAGGACAACACAAGTTTTTTGAGAACCGAGACCTCCGAAATCGACGGTGTCGTCGTCGTGCGCCTGGCCGGCGAGTTGGACATGTGCTCCGTGCCCGAGGACGAGGTCCGGGCGTGCATCACCGCCCGACCGCGGGGCGTCGTGCTCGACTTGCGCGAGGTGACCTTCTTCGGCTCCAACGGGATCTCGTTGCTGCTCGGCGCGGTCCAGGAGGCTCGGGCGCACGGGGTGGCCTTCGCCGTGGTGGCCGACAACCGGCCCGTGCTGCGGCCGTTGGAGGTGACGGACCTGCTCGTCGTGGTGAGCGTGTTCGCCACCCCGGAGTCCGCCGTGGCGTCGATGCCGCGCGTGGAGTGCCGGACCGGTCTAGGGTAGGAACCCGGCGGGGCCGGCGCGCGTCGGTCCAGGCGTGGAGGAGTTCGGGCCTTACCGCGTCGGGGAACTGCTGGGACGCGGCGGCATGGGCGAGGTGCACCGCGCGCACGACACCGCGCACGACCGCGTGGTGGCGCTGAAGCGCCTCGCGCCCGTGCACGACGACGACGCGGACTTCCGGGCCCGGTTCCGCCGGGAGTCGCGCATCGCGGCCAGGTTGCGCGAGCCGCACGTCATCCCGATCCACGCGTTCGGCGAGATCGACGGCCGGCTGTACCTGGACATGCGCCT
Source organism: Saccharothrix sp. NPDC042600 (assembly GCF_040647305.1). Taxonomy (NCBI): domain Bacteria; kingdom Bacillati; phylum Actinomycetota; class Actinomycetes; order Pseudonocardiales; family Pseudonocardiaceae; genus Saccharothrix; species Saccharothrix sp. NPDC042600. The sequence goes on from NZ_JBEZBW010000033.1 coordinate 54,385, forward strand.
GGTCGAGGGTCGTGACCTGGCGGAGGTCCTGGCGGCCGAGGGGCCGCTGGACCCGGCGCGTGCGGTGCGGCTGGTGGGCCAGGTGGCCGGTGCTCTCGACGCGGCGCATGCGGACGGTCTGGTGCACCGGGACGTGAAGCCGTCCAACGTGCTCGTCACGCCCGAGGACTTCGTCTACCTGGTGGACTTCGGCATCGCGCGGAGCGTCCTGCCGTCGGGGAGCGACCTGACCGCGTCGGGCGCGGTGCTGGGGACGTTGGACTACATGGCTCCGGAGCGGTTCGGCGACGGTCCGGTGGACGGGCGGGTGGACGTCTACGCGTTGGCGTGCGTGCTGTACGCGTGTGTGACCGGGGTGCGGCCGTTCGAGGCGGACAGCGCGGCGGCGTTGATCTGGGCGCACATGCAGCAGGTGCCGGCGGGGGCGTCGGTGGTGAACCCGGCGGTGCCCCGGGCGCTGGACGAGGTGATCCGGCGCGGCATGGCCAAGGACCCGGCCGACCGCCACCCTTCGGCCGGTGCCCTCGCCACCGCGGCAGCCGCCGCCCTGACGGCCGCGCTTGGTCCGGCCACGTCCGCCCGCCCTTCGACCACCCCGGCCCCTTCCACTCCCAGCCGGCCCGAGCCGGCTCCGAGCCGGCCCGCGCAGGGCGGGCTCGGGGCCGGCCGGCCCGCTGCCCTCGGCCGATCCGCGCCGCCCGGCCGGTCTTCGCCGCCCAGCCGGCCTTCGCCGTTCTCGCCGTCGCCGACTTCGGCGCGGCCTCCGGCCCCCGCTTCCATCGTCCCACCGGGGACCGACAATTCCGGGGCGCGGTCGGGGCTCGTCGGGCCCGTTGTCGCGGGTGTCGTGGCGTTGGCGTTGGTCGCGGTGGTCTTGGGCTGGGCGGTGGATTGGGGGAAGGGTGAGCGGGTGGCCGGGTCGAACACCGGCACGGCGGCCACCACCGCCGCCACCACCGCCGCCGCCGGCACTGCCGCCGCCACCACAACGGCGGCTACCAGCTCGGCGTCCGCGGCGACGACCACCGCCCCGACCATCGACGCGCAGACCTCGAAGTTGCTGGCCTCCCTGCCCGAAACGTTCCGCGGCAACCCCTCCTGCGCGCCCGCCCCGCCCACCGGCCAAGGGATCGCCGCCACCGTCACGTGCTCGGGCGCGAACTCCCGCCACTTCCGCTTCCCGCCCCCGGACTCGGCGACCTTCCACCTCTTCACCGACCGGGCCGCCCAGGACGCGCACTTCCTCGCCCTGGTCGGCGCGCACGGCATCGGGCGCGAGGACGAGTCCGGCGGGTGCCGCCCGGAGACCCGCCCGGCGCACTACGCGCTCTACTACCGCGACACCAGCGGCCCGCTGCCCGGCGAGTTCACCACCTGCTTCGTGGCCGACGGCGTCGGCCAGGTCTGGTGGGTGGACACGCGCACGACCACCACCGGCGTGCTGCGCTCCTCGACCGCCACCACCCCGGACGCGCTCGACGGCCTCGGCTACTGGTGGAACGGCATGGTCCTCACCGCGATGTCCTGATCACGTCACCGAGCCGGTAGGTCGAGACGTGCGAGCGGGAGTCGGCGGTGAACGGGGCACCGGTCCAGTCCGCGTGCCTGCTCTCCAGGGTGAACCCCGCCAGGCGGGCCATCAGGTCCAGTTCCGCCGGCCAGATGTAGCGGTGCGGGCTCCGGGCCAGGGTGGCGTTGTGGTCGTCGCCGAACCGGAAGTGGTGGGAGACCACGTGTTGGTTCAGCACGTCGTAGGTGTCCAGGCCGATGTAGCCGGGCTCGGTGCGCCACACCGTCGCCTCCCGACCCGGCGGCAGGGCCCGCAACTCCGGCACCCACAGCTCGACGACGAACCGGCCGCCCGGCACCAGGTGGCGGGCGGCGTTGCGGAAGCACTCGACCTGCTCGTCCTGGGTCTGGAGGTTGGAGATCGTGTTGTAGACCAGGTACACCAACGAGAACTCGCCCGGGACCACCGTGGTGGCCATGTCGCCGAGCACGACCGGGAGCGCCTCGGCGGAGGCCTTCTCGCGCAACCGGGCGACCATGTCCGGCGACAGTTCCAGCCCGGTCACCGGCACGCCGCGCTCGGCCAACGGGATCGCCACCCGGCCCGTCCCCACGGCGAACTCCAGCACCCGGCCACCACCGGCCAGCTCGGCCAGCCGGTCCACGGCCGGCTCCAGCACGTCGGGGGCGAACATGCCGGTGCCCGGAGTGTCGTAGCTCGCGGCGGCGTCTGCGTTCCAGATGTCCTCTTGGCGCATGGATCGATCTTGCTGCATCCGTGGCCGCAAGAGGACACCGTGTGCGGACGAAGGCGCGGTGATCACTAACCTTCCGGACGGGAACGGGACTGGGGGGGAACGACGATGGCCGCCGGATTCGCGCCGCTCACGGGCGACGACCCCGCCTCGGTCGGCGGGTACGAGCTGCGCGCCCGCATCGGGGTGGGCGGCATGGGGCGCGTGTACCTGGCGTTCACGCCCGGCGGACGGGCGCTGGCGATCAAGGTCGTCCGGGCCGAGCACGCCGAGGACGAGGAGTTCCGCCGCCGGTTCCGGCAGGAGGTGGACATCGCGCGCCGCGTCCAGGGGCTCTACACCGCGACCGTCGTGGACGCCGACACCGAGGCCCCGGTGCCGTGGCTGGCCACCTCCTACGTGTCGGGCCCCTCGGTGCGCCAGGCCGTCGCCGAGCACGGACCCCTGCCGCTGCCCACCGTGTTCCGACTGCTCGCGGGGGTCGCCGAAGGGCTGTCGGCGATCCACGCCTGCGGGCTGGTGCACCGCGACCTCACCCCGGCCAACGTGCTGCTCGCCGACGACGGCCCCCGGGTGATCGACTTCGGCATCGCCCACGCCGCCGCCGCGACCTCGCTGACCCGCACCGGCGTCCAGGTCGGCACCCCGGCGCTGATGGCCCCGGAGCAGGTGCGGGGCAAGCCCGCGACCCGCGCCACGGACGTGTTCGCGCTCGGCCAGCTCGCCGTCTTCGCCGCCACCGGGCACACGGCGTTCGGCGAGGGCAACTCGGACGCGTTGTTCTACCGCATCCTCAACGAGCCGCCGGACCTCGCCGACTGCCCGCCCGACCTGCGGCCCGTCGTCGAGCGCTGCCTGGCCAAGGACCCCGCCGACCGGCCGGAACCGGCCGAGGTCGTCGAGTTCGCGCGCGCCCGGACGCACGGGCGGACCGTCCAGCTCACGACGGACTCGTGGCTGCCGCCCGACCTGGTCACCGCCCTCGTCGCGTTCGACCCGTCCGCCTACCAGGCCACGGCGGTCCAGCCGCGCCTGCCGCCCCCGGCGCGGGGCGGCGACAAGGGGTCGATCATCGCCGCCGTGGTCGGGTCGGCGCTGGCCCTCGCCACCGTGGCCACGGTCGTCGTGATCGGCCCGAGCGAGATCCTCGGCTCCCTCACCGGCGGCCCGGCACCCGCGGTCCGCGCGCTCCCCACCACCGGCACGACGACCACCGACGACCGGCCGACCACGACCTACGACCCGCCGACGACCACCACGACCCAGGGCTTCGACCCGCGCAGCCTGGACGAGCAGGACACCGACACCACCCCGCAGACCACGAACGCCCTGCTGGCCGCCGGCTTCACCGCCGGCGGCCGCACGTTCACCTTCGAGGCGGGCTCGGACAACGTCACCTGCTACGCCCCGGCGCAGACCGACCAGGCCCGCCGCGTCCTGGACGAGCACGACTGCCTGGGCGCGACGACCGGCGCGTACGTCAGCGACGACGGCCTGCTGCTGGTCAGCATCAAGGTGTTCGCGTTCAAGGACAAGGCGACCGCGGACGACGTCTACGCGGCGATGGACGACTTCCAGGCGGGCGACCTCGGCTACATCTGCCCGCAGGACGGCCGCGGGTCCGAGCCGTGCGACACCTCCGAGGAGGGCCGGCTGTACGGGTGGACCGGGCCGCGCCACCGGTACGTCGTCAACACGGTCGCCACCTACGTGGACATCCACGACAACCCCGACGACGTCGAGGTGCTGAAGGCGGCCTCCGAAGCCGGCCTGGACAGCGCCGGCCCGCAGAACCACCGCTGATCCGGACCACCGCCGAGCCGGATCGCCGCCGAGCCGGGCCGCCACTGGGTCGGGCCGCCACTGGGTCGGGCCGCCACTGGGTCGGGCCGCCACTGGGTCGGGCCGCCACTGGGTCGGGCCGCCACTGGGTCGGGCCGCCACTGGG
>NZ_JBEZBW010000033.1:58696-73746 GCF_040647305.1 Saccharothrix sp. NPDC042600
TCGGGCCGGCCGCGGAGCCGGGCCGGCGTTGGACTGGGCCGCCGTCGAGCCATCCCTCGCCGGGGCGGCCGCTCGGCCCCGGCTAGCGCTCGGCGGGCAGGGCCGCCAGCGCCCGTGCGATCCGGCCGTTCACGGTGGACTCCCGCCAGCCCAGGTGCGCGGCGATCTCGTCGTCGGGCAGGCCGGCGTAGTACCGCAGCACCACCGCCGCCCGCTGCTTGCGCGGCAGCACCGCCAGGCGGCGCACGACGTCCGGGCCGGTCCGGGTCGCGAACAGCCGTCGCCACGACAGGTACTCCGCCACGACCAGGCTGCGGACGCGGGCGTGCGGCGCGGCGGAGATCCGGTCCCACCGGACGTAGGCCCGGCACAGCGCGTCGCGCACCAGGTCCTCGGCGAGCCGGGACCGGCCGGTCAGGGCCGTGGCGAACCGCAGCAGCGGCACCGACTGGCTGGTCACGTACTGGGCGAACTCCATACCCCGGAAACGGCACAGCGACCCCGTTTGCTGCACCGGGTGCCGAAAAAAGTCAGCACGCGCCCTTCATGGCCAGCACGCGCTTCACGGCCTCGTCCACGCGCGCGGCCGGCAGGGTGCCCGCCGCCACGGACGCCTCCAGGTGGTCCAGCACCTGGCCGGTGCGACCGCCGGTGGACCACAGCGCGATGTCCGCACCCGCCGCCAACGCCTGCCGCACGGCCTCGGGCAGGTCGACGCGGTCGGTGACGGCGCGCATCGCGCCCAGGTCGTCGGTCATCGCCGGACCGCTGAACCGGTACTCGCCGCGCAGCAACGCGTAGGCCTCGGGGCTCAACGTCGCCGGGAGGCCGCCGGTCAGGCCGGGGACGTCGATGTGGCCGAGCATCACCACGACCGGTCCGTAGCGCGCGATGTCGCGGTAGGGCAGCAGGTCGGCCCGGCGCAACGCGTCCAGCGGCGGTGCGGTGACCGCGCCCTGGTGGGAGTCGCCGCTGGTGTTGCCGTGGCCGGGGAAGTGCTTGAGGACCGGGGTGGTGCCCGCGTCGCGCAGGCCCTCGGCGAAGGCCTGGGCGTAGGTGGCGGCGGTGGCCGGGTCGGGGCTGAACGACCGGTCCCCGATGACGGTGTTGTCCGGCTGGTCGCTGATGTCGAGGACGGGCGCGAGGTCCATCGTCACGCCCCGGTTGCGCAGCGCCGCCGACCGGTCCCGCGCCAGCGCCCGCACCTGGTCGGGGGACATGGCCTGCGCCATGCGCCGCGCGCTGGGCATGTCGCCGTCCAGCATCTCCACCCGCTGGACCCGGCCGCCCTCGTCGTCCACGGCGACCACGAGCGGCAGCGCGGCGGCGGACCGGACCACGTCCAGCCCGCCGGTGAGCAGGCCGGTGGCGTCCCCGCCGATGAAGATCGCCCCGACCTGCTCGGACCGGACCAGGTTCAGCGCGTCCTCGCTGCCGCGCGGGTCCACGCCCACCATCAGCAGTTGGGCCAGCCGCAGGCGCGGGGTGAGCGAGGCCGCTCTCACCGCGCACGGGTCGGGCGGCGGCGTGGTGGTCGTGGCGCCCGCTGTGGTGGTGCCCGCTGTGGTGGTGGTCACGGGCGCCGCTTGCGGTCGGCCCGGCACGACGTCCTCCGCGCCGACGCTGGTCAGGAGGGCGGCGAGGACGGCCCCGACGGCGACGAAGACCAGAAGTGCCCTGGTCACGGCCTTGGGGCCGCCGTGACGCCCGTTCGGCGACTGGTCCGGCACCCGTCCAACCTACGTCACCGCGCGGACGTCCGCCCCACGCGCGGCGCGGGCGGGCGCGAGATCCGTGCCGGCGCCGGCCCGCCCAACACCACCACGACGGCGGGAACGGCCCGGTGCCGTCGGGTGTCTCACCGGGTCTCTGATGTGATCACCGCATGACGGACATCCCCGCGTTGCTCGACCGACTGGCCACCGAACCGGACGACGCCGGGTGGAGCGAACTGTGGTCGGCGCTGCGCCACCAGGGCACGTCCTACTCGGCCAGTCATGCGGCACTGCCGAGGTTGGCGGACCTGGCCGGGCGGCCCGAGCCGTTGTACGCGTCGCAGGCGGTCGTGCTGGCGGGTGCGATCGTCGCGGACGGCGGATCTCCGTGGCGGACGGGACTTCTACCGAGGAGGGCGGCGACTCCACCATGACGCGGCCCGCTTCGGCTGAGAGCTTGGAAGGCTACAAACGCCGAGCCCACGACCTCGCGACCGCGCACGGGAAGCCCCAAGTGGCACGCGTGTTGCTGCACCTGTTCGGCGGGGCGACCTGCCCGGCGTGCGACACGGAGTTCGTGGTGGCGGAACGCGTCGGGGGCTGAGGACGCGACTCGGCCGCCCCACCTGAGCGGGGCGGCCGAGTCCTCGTGGTCGGGGGTCAGTCCGTGCAGGACACCGGATCGTCGAAGTGGCCCGGTGTCGTCGGGTAGGCCTGGCCCGTGCCGTGGGCGTTGTTGTCCGCCGGGTAGACCAGGGCCAGTTCGCGGAACGCGGACGTGCCCGCCGTCGTGGCGTCCGAGGCCGACCGGCCCGCACCGGTGCCCCACGCCAGCTTCTGCAGGAAGGTCTCCATCCCCGGGCTGCGTTGGCGGATGTCGTTGTACCCGCCGTAAGCCGCGTTGCAGTGGGTGTAGAGGTTGTAGGCGCCCGACCAGTCGATCAGGCGGTCGCCCGGGTTCGGGCCGTTGCCGGCGACGTCGCCCTGCAGGACGTCGCGGTCCCAGCCGCCGTAGAGCCAGTCCGTGCCCTGGTGGTGTTGGTTGTCCGCCAGGGTCGCCGGGTCGGCGGTGTCGTTGGTCTTGTTCGTCATCTCGAACCAGCTGCACGGGTCGACGAAACCGCTGCCCAGCGACTCCGGCCACGGGCCGGCCGCGCACCCGCCGGGGAACGTGCCGCGCGGGTTGAAGTCGATCACGTCCGAACCGATCGCACCGGCCTGGGACGCCGCCGACGTGCCGCCGACGCCGCCGAACACGTGGTCCAGGTACCGGTCGTCGGTGCCCCGCGCGTCCGGGTTGAACGTGCCGTTCACCAGGCAGTCCGGGGTGGGCGCGGTCGGGTCGCAGCCCTTGCCGCCCCACAGGACGTCCGCGCCGTCGCCGCCGAACACCTGGTCGCCGCCGCTGTCGCCGTTGGCCAGGTCGTCGCCGAAGCCGGCGTGGATGTTGTCCGCGCCCAGACCGCCCCGGATGCGGTCGTCGCCGCCCTCCGCGATGCCGTCGTGCGGCATGGCGGGGGAGGTCGAACCGCCGATGAACTGGTCGCCGTCCACGTCGTGCAACAGGTCGGTCCGCCGGTCGTAGGCGCCCGACCGGAACCCGGTGTAGGACTCCTGCGGCACCGAGTTCAGCGACGCCGTGAAGCCGCGCGCGGCCACGTCGTCGGCGTTGAGCCGCTCGTTCACCACGCCGCCGCGGTCGCCGAGCATGGCGTCCTCGCCGTCGTTGCCGAACATGGTGTCGCCGCCCAGCTCGCCGTACATGTCGTCGTCGCCGTTCGACCCCGTCATGGTGTCGTCGCCGTCCTGGCCCCACATCCCGTCGTTGCCGTCGTCACCGAACATGGTGTCGTTGCCGAACGCGCCGACGGGTTCGCACGTGGCCTGCGCGGTGGTGCAGAACCGGGTGGCCGGTCCGGGCAGGTCCGGGTCGTGCGTGCGGGACACGGTCGCGTTGTCCGGCACCAGGCCGGCCGCGTACCGCTCGGTGTAGACCTTCTCCTTCATCGACCCCGGCTGACCCTCCAGCGTGCGCACCAGGGAGCCGTTGTCGCCCAATTGCACGTCGTCCGCGCCGTTGCCCTCGAAGGCGTCGCCGCCGTCGCGGAACCCGGCCGCCGCGCTGCCGCCGATCATGTCGTCCTGGCCGTGCGACGGGTCGGAGCCGTCCAGGTCGGCCGAAGGCGTGCCGGGCCAACCGGGGTCGGCCAGCGGGACGACCGTGGTCTCCGACGAGGGCTCGGCCAGCCCGAGGTCGCCGCGCAGCACGTCCGCGCCGCCGTTGCCCTCCAGGTAGTCGGCCTGGCCGCCGCCGGAGACGAAGTCGCCGCCGTCCTGGCCCCACAGCACGTCCACGCCCGACCCGCCGGACACCCGGTCGTCGCCGAACCGGTCGGCCGGGGGCGCCGGCGCGAGGTCGTACTTCACCACGACGCGCCCGGTGATCGGGTTGCCGCCGGTGGTGGCCAGCCGCCGCGTCGCCCGGGTCGGGGTCTCGCCCGCGGCGGGCCGGTTGACCACGCCGTTGTCGCCGATGCCGACGTCGTCGCCGTTGCCGCCGAACAGGGCGTCCGCGGCGTCGGTCTGCCCCGAGGACCCGGTCAGCGGCGTGCTGCTACCGCCCACGAGGTCGTCGTCGCCGTCGTCGCCCTCGATGAAGTCGACGCCCTGGTCGCCCTCGACGTAGTCGTCGGCCGCGTTGCCCTTCAGGCGGTCGGGACCGCCCTGGCCGAGCAGCACGTCGTTGGCGTCGTCGCCCCACACCTCGTCCGCGCCGGACGAGTCGGCGTGCGGGGTCAGGCCCAGGTCCAGCAGCACGATCCCGCGCGGGGTCATGCCGCGTTCCTGCGTCAACCGCGACGGCGGGCCGGTGCGCAGCAGCGAACCGTTGTCACCGATCGCGACGTCCTGGCCGTTGTCGCCGTGGACGGCGTCGCCGACGTCGGGTTGCCCGACGCCCGCGGCCTCCTCGGTGGACGAGCCGCCCACCAGGTCGTCCTGGCCCTCGTTGCCGGACAGCGTGTCGCCGCCCGGACCGCCCTCGGCGTAGTCGTCGGCGTCGTCGCCGGTGACCACGTCCGCGCCGCCCTGCGCGGTGATCACGTCCGCCTCGCCGCCGCCGCTGATCACGTCGTCGCCGGACGTGCCCGCGGTGGGGGAGTAGCCGAGGTCCAGCAGCGTGATCCGGTGCTGCTTGCCGAACCCGCGACCCTGGGCGATCGGCGAGGCGTCGCCCAGCGTGAGGACCGCGTTGTCGCCGGCCACCACGTCCGGACCGGAGTCGCCGAACAGCGCGTCCCCGGCGTCCGGCCGACCGACCTGGTGCCCGTCCACGGTGGACGCCACTTCGGCCGAGCCGCCGACCACCCGGTCCTCGCCGCCGTCGCCGTGCACGACGTCGTCGGCGTTGTTGCCCTCCAGGTAGTCGTCCTGCGCGCCGCCGTTGACCTCGTCGTGCGCCAGGCCGCCGAACGCCCGGTCGTCGGCGTCGCCGCCGAACACGAAGTCCGGACCGCCGGCCGCCGCGTTCACGCCGTCGAGGTCGAACGGTCCGCCGGACGCCGCCGGGCCGTCGCCGTTGTCGCCGATGACCAGGTCCGTGCCCGCGTCGCCGTACAGGGTGTCGCCCTGGTCGGCCTCGCCGGCCTTGCGGGTGCCGCCGACCACGACGTCGGTGTCCGCGCCGCCGAACGCGGTGTCGGAGCCGTTGTTGCCCTCGACCACGTCGTCCTGCGTGCCGCCGTAGAGGGTGTCGTTGTCGTCGTTGCCGTAGACGTGGTCCTTGCCGGCGTCGCCGTACACCAGGTCCAGCCCGCCGCCGCCGTACAGGGTGTCGCCGTCGTTGCCGCCGCCGACCACGTCGTCACCGAGCTGCCCGCACGCCAGGTCGGCGTTGGACCGCAGGTCCGCGCTGTCCGCCGCGCCGCCGGCCGCGACCACCTCGACCCCGGCGCCGCCGGTGATCAGGTCGCGCCCGTCCGCCGCGTCCAGCGGTTCGGCCGGCGGCTTGGACGCCGGGTCGCCGGGCGGGGCGCACGGGTTGGCGTAGCGGTCGCCGTAGACCTCCGCGCCGCCGTCGCCGCCGATGACGTGGTCGTTGCCGTAGCCGCCGACCAGCAGCTTCGAGGACGGGGAGACGGTGGCGGGCAACGGCCGGTGGCCGACCGTGCGCAGCGGGCCGAAGTCGCCGGATCCGGTCACGCCGCCCACGTCGGACGGTTCGGCGACCACGTAGTCGTCACCCGGACCGCCGAACACCTTGTCCTTGCCGAACCCGCCGGTCAGCACGTCGTTGTTGCCGCCGCCGCGGACGTCGTCCACCTGGTCGGGCTTGGAGCGCCCGGTGACCATGTCCACGCCCTGGCTGCCGTACACGGTGTCGTTGCCCGTGCCGGTGTCCACGGTGTTGGTGGCGTCCACGATCTCGCCGTTGACCGTGGTCTTGTCCGGCCAGCCCGGCTCGTCCACCCCGGTCTCGTCGGCCGGGTCGCCGATGCGGAAGCTGGTGTAGATCGAGTCCGGACCCGAACCGCCGGAGATCTTGTCGCTGCCGTGGCCGCCGACGAGGGTGTTCTTCTGCGCCACGTACTCGGCCTTGCCCGGGTTCGTGTCGGCCAGCGGGCTGTCGGAGGCGATGCCGATGGTGTCGTCGCCGTCGCCGCCGTCGAGCGTGTTCGCGCCCAGGCCGGCCGCGATCCGGTCCTTGCCCGCGCCGCCGGTCACGGTGTCGCCCGCGCCACCGACGGTGATCGAGTCGTCGCCCTCGCCGCCGTGCACGGTCGCCGTGCCCTTGCCGCCGAACGCGGCGTGCAGGTCGCCGGTGGTGATCTGGTCGTTGCCCGGACCGCCGTCGACCGTGGACGGGCCGATACCGGTCTTGATCGAGTCGTCGGCCTTGCCGCCGGTCACCTCGACCGCCTTGTCGAACGGCTTGGCCTCGGCCGCCTTGTCCTCACCCGCGCCGCTCTTGTCGCCGTCGCCCTGGAAGACGAACACGCGCTTGCCCTTGTCGTTGGTGGCGTCGGCGTAGACCTTCGTCAGGTTCTTGTCCCGGTGCTCCTCGCGGAACCCGAGCGCGCTGACCGCGAAGCCCTCGAAACCGCCGTCGGAGTTCACCAGCTGGGTGACGGTCCACTTCTCCTCGTTGTCCCGCGCGGTCCACGCCGAGTCGCCGCGGGCGCCGGTGTGGGCGTCGCCGACGTGCAGCACGAGCGTGGTGCCGTCGGAGTGCGCCAACGTCGGTGGTGGTGGCTCGCAGTTCGGTTTCACCGAGAAGTCGAGCAGGGTGATGTCGGCCAGGGTGAAGTCGAACGACACGCTGAACGGCGAGAACCCGATCGTGATGTAGACCTTCAGGAACAGGCTCAGCCTGCCGTCCATGTTGAACAGGCACATCGGGTTGTTCAGCGCGACCTTGGTGAACTCGAAGAACCGGAACTTGCCGTCGTTGTTCGGGTCCGCCCAGCTCAGGTTGATCGTCAGCGCCACACCGCCCTTGATGCCGACCTCGATCAGCACGACGCTCACCGCCGCGCCCGCGGCCAGCTCGCCGCGGAAGGTCACCACCGGCAGCGGCTTGCCCGCGTCGTCCGTGGTCTCCAGGTAGATGGAGTCCAGGATGTCGGCGACCTGCTTGTCCTCGATCGCCTTGCGGATGCCGTAGGTGTCGAAGCCGGCGCGGAACCGGGCCTCGACCGACGCGCTGCCGGAGATGCTGACCAGCACCGGCGGCGGCGCGTACACCGGGCCGAAGGACTGGCTGTAGGAGAACGCCAGCCGCAGGGCGCCGGAGTCGAACTTGACCAGGTCCACGTCCTGGCCCATCAGCAGGCCGAACAGCTCGGCCGGCTTCTCCAGGATCGGGAAGGTGAACCCGGCGGAGTTGCCCTTGCCGTTCGCGCCGACCAGGCCGCCGCCGTTCTCCTCGTCCACCTTGGCGCGCAGGTCGGGGTGGAGGGGGTTGGCGGTGCCGATGAGCTTCGCGGCGGTGTCGGGCGAGTTCTCCGTCTCCAGGGCCTCCTTGCCCAGGACGGTGAAGGTGCCCACCGTGATCGCGCCGCCGTCGTTGGTGATCTGGCTGACCAGCTGCAGCGTGCGCAGGATCTTGTCCACGAACTCCAGGTCCGGGCCGCCCGCTATGGTGCTGAACGCCTTGGCGATGGTGACCAGGTTGACGTCACCGCCGCCGACCGCGCGCGAGAGGTCCGACAGCACCGGTATCGGCGCGTAGAGCTGGTCCAGGATGGGCTGCACCGGCTTGGTGAACAGCGCCACCTTCTCCACGATCGGTTTGAGCACCGAGCCGAGGAACTGGCCGGCGTTGAGCTTGACGTCCCGGAACTCGATCTGCGGCGCGCCCTCGCCGGGCTTCTGGCCGAGCTTCCACTCCCACGCCAGGTGGAACCAGCCGGAGATGCCCGGCAGCGGTCCCGCGGTGACGTCGAAGTCCCAGTCGATGCCGACCTTGGCGGCCAGCGACACGTCCGCCACCTGCGGCACGTCGGCCAGGTCGGCCAGCGTGATGCGGGCGTCGGTGTCGATCGCGCAGTTCTCGAAGCAGGCGTCCTGGCCCTTCTTGTGCAGGTCCACGTAGAACTTGCCGGAGAACAGGTCGGTCGCCTCGCCCGGCCGCTGCTTGAGCCCGACCTCCAGGAAGGCCAGCTGCGCCTTCATGTCGGCGGGCAGCGTGAAGCCGAGCTTGAGGCCCAGCTCCGGGCGGTCGATGTCCTGCGTGGCCACGAAGAACCCGGAGCTCTTGTCCACGCCGACCTTGACGTGCAGCCGGTAGGACAGGCCCGCGGTGACGCCGGTGCGCTTGGCGGGGTCCGCCGCCTCGCGCAGCGACAGGCCCGGGATGCCCAGGTCCAGCGGGCGGGTCAGGCTCAGCTCGTTCGTGGCGCAGTTGTCGCTCGGGTCCACCTTGCCGTCGCAGAGGTCGAAGGTGAACGTGGCGCCGGTGATGTCCGCCAACACCGCCGCGTCCGGGCAGTCCGCCAGCTTCGGGTTGGCGTCGGAGTCCTGGTAGTCGGCGCCGAGCGCGCCGGTGGTGTCGGTGTAGGCCACCGCGTCCGCGGCCAGGCCTTCCGCGACGAGCTTCCACTGGCCGTTCTGCGGGTCCTTGCGGACGATCTTGTAGCTGGTGGCGTAGGCCGACTTGGTCCAGCCGAGCTGGTTCTTGTTGTCACCGCCGAGGGTGGCGTTGCCGTCGGAGACCGTGGCCGACGCGGGCGGCGCGTCCTTGCCCTGCGCCGAGGCGACGATCCCGTACTCGTACTCGGTCGTGCCCTTGGCGCCCTCGGCGGTCGCCGTCGGGTTGGTCACGGGTTGCAGCACGGCCTCGCAGGTGAAGCCGACCGTGACCGCGCTGCCCACCGCGGGCTTGAGGTGGTTGTTGACCCAGTCGGTCAGCTCGCCGGTGTTGTTCACCCGCCCGCCGCCGGGCATCTGGGCCATCGCCTGCTCGATCTTGGCCCGCAACTGGCCGAACCTGTCCGCGCCCTGTTGGAGGTCGTCGCCGACCAGCGGGAGCTTGCCGTCGAACGCGGCCGTGCGCAGCGCGCGTTCGATCATCGCGAGGTACTTCTCGATGCCGTCGCCGAACTGCGAGAAGTCCAGCAGGGCGGCGGCGATCTTCTCGTGGAGGTTCTCCGGCACGACGACCCGCTTGACGCCGCCGGGCAGGTCGGGGCCGGGCGAGAACGCCTGCGCCAGGTCGTCCACCTCGCGCGGGAGGCGGAGGATGAAGGAGTCGCCCGGGTCGGACAGCTTCGTCCAGTTCTGGTTGTCGGAGCTGACGAACACCGGCATGACCGCGCACAGCGCGAGGTCGGTGCCCGCTACCGGGTCGCCGGGGCAGGTGACCGGCTGGTTGTCGCCGTTGAGGCTCAGCGACACGTTCTTGACGAAGTCGGCCAGCGGGACCGGCGCGGTGCCGCCGGGGCCGTAACCCAGGTGCGCGTTGTAGTGCGCGTTCGCCACGGCCTTCTCCGACCCGCCGGGGTTGCCCAGCGCGATCGACAGCGGACCGATGGACGACTTGACCACGCCGGTGATCCCGCCGTGCACGGTCAGGTCCACGGTGGACGTCGGCAGCACCTTCAGCTCGGTCGCGTCGTCCGGCGTGCCGTCCTTGGCCAGCGGCAGCACGAACCCGACCTTGGTGGACCCGGTCAGCGCCAGGTTCGCCGTCGCCTCGCCCTCGGCGGAGATCAGCGAGCGGGCCACGCCCTTGTCGTCGTCGAAGGCGAACCGCACCGGCTGCTCGGTCGCCACGGCGCGCTTGAGGTCCACGTTGAGCACGATCGACGGCTTGTTGTCCACTTCCTTGAAGGCGAAGGAGACCCCGCTGCCGTCGGGCAGCGCGTCGTTGAGCACGGCCACCAGGTCCTGGAGGTAGTCCGGCGGCGCGGCGGTGAGCTTGTCGACCGCGTCCTCCAGCGGGCTGCGGAAGGTGTAGGAGGTGCCCTTGGGCGGCACCTGCGGCCACGGCTCGGTCAGGAACACCTGCTTGCCGACCGGGTCGGCCACGGCCACGACCGCGACCTGGGTGCCCACCAGCACGGCCCGCTTCTCGTGGTCGTCGCCGAACGCGCGACCCGGGTCCTTGATGTAGCCGACGTTCTTGCCCTCGAACGTGGTGTTGCCGTACTCGACGTCCGCGCCGGAACCGGAGTCGGCGGTGCCGAGCAGGTCGCTCAGCGACTTGCCGACCACCGGCAGCGGCGTGGTGAGCGCGGTCTGCACCGAACCTTGGCCGTTCACGGCCCGCAAGGACGTGTTGAGCACCTGCAAGGCCTTGATCAACTGGCCGAACATCGCGCGCGGGTTGTCCGGGTCGAAGTCGAACGCCTTGGCCTTGTCCAGCTTGTCCAGCCCGGTGAACTGCACGTCCGACGGGTTGGTGAGGTCGGGCATCGACACGCCGACCTCGACCGGGCCGCCGAAGAAGTCGGTGATGCCCGGGACGTCGAGCTTCACCGTCGCGGCGGCCTTCGCGCCGACCGCGACCGTGAGGAGGTTCTCCGGCTCCTTGGCCGGGGTGGCCAGGTCGTCCACGAGCCTCGGGAACACCTGCGACAGCGGGAGGTCGCCGTCCGCGTCGCCGACCTTCTTCAGGCCGACGGTCAGCATGTTCGCCGAACCGTCCTTCTTGGACATCGACAGGTCGCCGGACAGGTGCACCTTCAGGTAGCCGACGCTGCCGTTGACGTCCACCTTGGTGTCCACGGGCGCGTCGGCCTTGATCAGGTCGCCGCCGGTGCGCAGCAGGAACCGGTCGGGCGTGCGCGGCAGGCTGGTGACCAGGGTCGTGGTGCCGTCGGGGTTCTTGTCCGCGAACGGGCAGCCGGTGGCGGCGGCGTCCGGGTCCAGCGGCTTGCACGCGTCGCCGGTGATCGGGTCGCGCAGGTCCAGCACCAGGGTGGCGGTGGCGACGAAACCCGGCTTGACGGTCGCGGTGGCGTTGAGCGCGTTGGCGTCGCGCAGGCCCTTGGCGGAGAAGGTGTCGCCGAAGGTGACCTGGCCGGTCATGGGGTCGGGCGAGTTGACCTTGTAGGGGGCGCCGGGCGCGGGCGTGCCGCCGCTCCACGGCTCCTCCAGCTCGATCATGTCACCGGTGTTGTTCTTCACCACGCCCTGCGAGGTGCCGGCGGACACGATGCGGCCCTTGAAGTGGTCCGTGGGCCACGGCTTGGTCTTCCCGGTGTGGAAGAGCTTGGTGGGCTCGTAGCCGACGTTCGCGCCCTGGCCGGAGGTCAGTTCCGCGACCACGTCCAGCTTCGCGCCGTCGTTGGGCGCGTTGCGGGTCATGGTGAGCGTGAAGGCCAGCTTCTTGGTGGTGTCGTTGAAGTCCACACCGGACACCGCGATGGGGCCGGTGTTCAGCTTGGCGAACATCTCCTGGATCGAGCTGAACTTCGGCAGCCCGGCCTTGGCGGGGTCGTCGCCCTTGTCGGGGTTGAAGACGTTGGCGTCCACGAACTCCTTGAGCACCGACCCCGCGGCCACGGCGTCGGCCAGCGTGCCGCGCATGAACGGCAGGTTCACGTTGCCGGTGGGCTTGGCCTGCTCGCCCCACTGGGCGCGCTGGATCGCCTCGATCGAGCTGACCAGGTGGCTCAGGCCCTCCAGCAGGTCGCGCGGGCTGAGCGTGGTGAACCGGGTGAGCTGGGCGAGGTCGGACGCGCCGACGGTGACGACCGGGGAGCCGGTGGCGATGTCCGGCCACTTCACCTCGACCTTGCCCGTGACGCCGGCGACCGACGTGCCGGCCAGCGGTTGGGCGGTGAACTGGAGCGCGGCGTCCACCTTGCCCGCCGGTGAGCCGAGTCCGATGTGGAACAGGCCCGCCGCCGCGCCGGACGCGGCCAGCTCGGCGGTGCCGGGGCCGACGCCGGGCGGGTCGGTGGCGAGCCTGCCGTCCCCGTCGGGGTCGTCGGCCGTGGCGGTGATGGTCGCCTCGACGGTCAGGTGGGAGTTCGCCTTGTCCAGGTCCACGCCGAGGATGCCGAACCCGGCGGTCGGGCTCGCGGACGCGTCCAGCTCGCCCTTGACGCCCACCGACAACTTCGGCGAGGCGTCGTCCTTGACCACGTAGAACCAGTCGCGCGCCGAGTCGTAGGCGAAGTGCAGGGTGGCGTCGAGCGTGAACGTCACGTCCACCGCGCCGGAGGTCGTGAACGTCAGCGGTGGGCTGGAACTGGCGACGCCGACCGGTTGCTGGTCGGCCACCTTCGTCACGTGCAGGGTGACGTCAACCCGTTGCACGGAACCGTTCTGGCTGGTCGCGACGGTCAGCGTGCCGGGGCGGTCCCCGCCCAGCGGGTAGCTGCCGGCGAGGTCGCCGAAGTGCTCCTTGTCCTTCAGCGGCTCGTGGATCGTCTTGGCGACCAGGTCCTGGAAGCCCAGCGCGCCGCCGGGGCTGACCCCGAGCAGCGGCACGGCCTTGCCGAGTTCGCCGACCGAGCCGAGGGCTCTGCTGAAGTCGGCGAACTGCTTCAGGCCGGCGGCGATCGCGGCGACGTCCGCGTCCTGGGCGGCGCGGGCCGGGGTCGTGGTGACCACCAGTCCCAGCACGGCCAGCGCGAAGCTCGTGAGGGCGGCGGTGATCCGCCGGGACGTGCGCGCGAAACGGCGACGAGCAGGGTACGACCGCATGGCCAGACCGCCTTTGTCGACGGCGGATGGCCCCCGATGCCATGCGCCGGAACGGGTGTGACTGGACTTCCCGGCACCACCGCGCAGGAGCGGTCGCGCCGCACAACGGGGGAGTCGACCGTGCTGTGACCTGTGTTACGTCGCCGAGATGTCGCTCGCCGCTTTCACCCGATCGGGCTACCGGTCCTCATCGGACGGCGCAGAGCGGGTGTCGATCAACGCCTCGATGCCGTCGAGCAGGCGCTGGAGCCCGAACTCGAACTGGTCGCCCGACCACGGCCGCACGCCGGCCCGCAGGGCGCGCAGCAGGTGCGGGTAGCGGGTGAAGTCGACCAGCTCGGCGAGCAGCCGGTCCTGCTCGGGATCGGGTTCGGGCTGGTCGAGGTGTTGGCGGGCCAGGCCGCGCACGTAGGCGTCGACCGACTCGACCGCGGCCATCTTCTCCGCCTCGGACAGGCCCGTCGCGTCGAACACGCGCAGCGCGGAGTCGATCCAGCGCAGCAGGTTCGGGCCGGGCGCGGGCGCCTGGTTGGCCAGGTGCAGCACCCACGGGTGGGCGCGGAACTCGACCCAGTCCGCGCGCGCCCAGCCCTCCAGCTTGGCCCGCCAGTCGCCGGGGCGTTCGTGCGGCAGCGGGTCGTCCGCGCCGATCGCGTCCAGCATCAGCGCTTCCAGCTCGGTCTTGCCCGGCACGTAGGTGTAGAGCGACGCCGTGCCGACGCCCAGGTGCTGCGCGACCCGGCGCATCGACAGCGCGGCCAGGCCGTCCGCCTCGACCACCTCGATCGCGGCCCGCACGACCCGCTCCAGCGTGAGGCCCCGCTGCGGACCGCGCGCCGGGCGGCGGCCGTCGAGCCACAGCAGTTCGAGGGCGCGGTTGGCGTTCATGGCGAAACCCAGTATACCGTTCGGAGTGGATCGAACGCTGTTCGGAGTTTCACCTGGGGGTTCTGATGGGGGTTGCGCCGCGAAGGGAGCGGTGGACGCTGTGGGCGGCCACGCTGACCAACGGACCGACCGAGCTGATCGACTTCGTGCTGCCGCTGTGGGCGGGCGCGGCGATCGGGCTGGGCCCGTTCGAGGTCGGCGTGCTGATGGCCGTCGAGATGGCGCTGTCGATGGTCGTGCGGCCGGTGGCGGGGGTGCTGGCGGACCGGTACGAGCGGCGTTGCGTGGCCGCGTCGGGCGCCTTGCTGTACGCGGTGTCGTGTGCGGGGTACGCGGTGGCGGGCAGCGCGGCGGTCGCTTACGCGGCGGCGGCGGTCGGTGGTGCCGGCGGGGCGTTGTTGTGGGTGGCCGTGCGGGCGATCGTGAGCGAGCGGCTGGCGGCGGACTCCGCGGTGTTCCCGCGCTTGGTGACCGCGCAGGAGACCGGGTCGTGGGTCGCGTTCGTGGCCGGGTTGGCGTTGCTGGGCGTGATCGGGTTCGGCGGGCTGTTCTGGCTGTGCGCGGCGGCGTGCGCGGTGGCGGCGGGGTTGCTGGCGGGCCTGCCGCGCGGGCGGGGCGTGGTGGCGGAGGCCGGCGGGCTCGGCGCGGTGGGGCGCAAGCTGCGGCCGATGCTGTTCGCGGTGGTGATGACCATGGCGGCGGAGTCGGCGGTCGGGTTGTTGTTGCTGTTGCACCTGCAGCGCGGGTTCGGGCTGGAGGTCGTGCAGGTGGCGTACGTGTTCCTGCCGGGTGCGATCGCGATGAGCCTGGCGGCCGAGCACCTGCACGGGTACGTCGTGCGGTTCGGGCGGTCGCGGGTGCTGATGACGGCGTCGCTGGCCAGTTGCGCGTTCGCGGTGGGGTTGGTGTGGGCGCCGAACCCGTACGTGGTGGCCGGGTTGTGGGTGTTGAGCGGGCTGGCGTGGGCGGCCGTGCTGCCGGTGCAGCAGGCGGTGATCGCGGAGGCGTCCGGCGGGCGGGTCGGGCGCGGGATGGGGGTGTACGAGTCGGCGTGCCTGGTCGGCGGGCTGATCGGCAGCCTGGCGGCGGGGGCGCTGTACGACGGGGCGAACTGGGCGGTGGCCTGCCTGGTGGCGGCGGCGATGATCCTGGCCGGTGCCGTGGTGGTGCCGCGAGCGGTCCGCCGCCTGGGCGTGGCCGACATCCCGCCACCCCCGCCGGGGAAGGAGAAGACCGCACCCGCCGAGCCCGCGCCGGCCGAGCCGGGGACCGCCGAGTCGGGGGCCGCCGAGC